>NZ_JBIAQM010000022.1:0-137421 GCF_042888945.1 Streptomyces sp. NPDC002698 | reverse complement strand
CCTGGTGGGGCTCGCTGGCGCCGTGCGTGGGTCGGGCGGGGGCACGGGGCTTCTCAGGGTGGGGGATGAGCTGGCCCCCACCCCACCCCCCCCCCCCCCCCCCCCCCCCACCCCTCGGAATGAACCGCTCGGCGCGTCCCGGCGTGGACGGCTCGTCCGCTACCGCGGAGTCATCCGCCGCACCATGTCCGGGTGCTCCTCGAGCCACGCGGCGACGGCTTCCTCCTCGTGCCCCTGGCCGCGCCGCTTGATCTCGCCCTCCAGGCCGCCGAGTTCGGCCTCGCTCATCTTGAAGTCCTTGATCCACCCGGCCAGCTTCGGGTACCGGCCCGGGAATTCCTCCGAGGCGATGGTCCGGATCGTGTTGCCCTCGCCGAACAGCTTCCTGTCGTCGGTGAGCTTGGTGAGCTCGTACTGGCTGTACGCCCAGTGCGGCGACCACAGCACGACCGCGACCGGCTTCTTCTCGGCGTACGCGCGCTTCAGTTCGGCCAGCATCGCGGGCGTGGAGCCGTCGACGACCTCGTACTCCTTGTCCAGGCCGTAGCCCGGAAGCACCTTCTTCTTCAGGAGGTTCATCTCACCGGTGCCGGGCTCGATACCGATGATCTTTCCGCCGAAGGTCTTCGACCTGCCCTTCAGGTCGGCCAGGGACCGGACGTCCTTCACGTACGAGGGGACCGCGATCTCCAGGGAGGTCGGTTCGTACCAGGTGCCCAGGTCCTTCAGGTGGTCCTTGTGCGCTTCCCAGTAGTTGGACTGGGCGTAGGGCAGCCAGGCGTCGAAATTCAGGTCGAGGTCGCCGGAGGCCAGGCCGGTGTAGACCGGGCCGACGTCCATCTGCTTGAGGTCGACCGTGTAGCCGCGCCGGGCGAGCACGTTCTTCCAGAGGTAGGTGACGGCGACGTCCTCGTCCCAGGGGAACCAGGCGACGTCCAGCGGGCGCTTCGCCTCGGCGGGGGCGGCGGCGGCCTTCTTGACGGGGGCAAGCTCGCCGACGACCGAGGGGTTCTTCTTCAGCCAGGCGCGCACGGCGTCCTGCTGCCTGCCCTTGCCGACCTTGTTGATCTCGGCCTCGAGGCCGGTGAGCTGCTTCTCGGTCAGCTTGAAGTTCTTCAGCCACTTACCGACGACCGGGTTGTCCTGCGCGAAGCCCTTGCGGGACAGCGTGTGCACCCCGTCGCCCTTGCCCCAGGCGCCCTTGGGGTCCTTCAGCTTCTTCAGCCTGTAGTCGCTGTAGGCCCAGTGCGGCGACCAGAGCGTGGCGACGATCGGCTTCTTCGCGGCGTACGCGCGCTTCAGCTCGGCCAGCATCGCGGGCGTGGAGCTGTCGACGACCTCGTACTCCTCGTCGAGCCCGTACGCCTTGAGCACCTTGCTCTTGAGCAGGCCCATCATTCCGGCGCTGGACTCGATGCCGGTGATCTTTCCGTCGAAGGTGCCGACCTTGCCCTTGAGGTCCTCCAGGGAGTCGATGCCCTTCATGTAGGCGGGCACCGACAGCTCCAGGGACGTCGGGCCGTACCAGGAGCCCAGGTCGTCGAGCTGCTTGCCGTACTTCTTCCAGTACTCGGCGTGCGTGGTCGGCAGCCAGGAGTCGGTCTCGAAGTCGATGTCGCCCTGGGCGAGCGAGGTGTACAGGGGCCCGGCGTCGAACTGCTTGACGTCGACCCGGTAGCCGCGCTCCTCCAGGATCTCCTTCCAGAGGAAGGTGGAGGCGACGCCCTCGTCCCAGGGGATGTAGCCGATGGTGACCTTCTCGCCCTGGCCGACGTTCTCGCCGTCGGCGGCGGTGGCGGCCGTGCCCCCACCGCCGAGGACACCCATCCCGCCCGCGACGAGCGCGAGCACGACGACGCCCGCCATGGCCACGACGGGACGGGGACGGTACGACCAGACCCTCAGGCCCCGCGCGGCGCGCGCCTTGGCGGCGGCACGGCGGCCGAGCGGGGAGACCTGGGTGCCGAGCGCGCCGGTCATGCGGTCGAGGTAGATCGCGAGGATGACGATCGCGACGCCCGCCTCGGAGCCGAGGCCGATGTTCAACTGCCCGATGGCCTCGTTGACGTCGCCGCCGAGGCCGCCGGTGCCGACCATGCCGGCGATGGCGGCCATGGACAGGCCCAGCATGATGACCTGGTTGACGCCCGCCATGACGGTGGGCAGGGCGAGCGGAAGCTGGATGCGCAGCAGGGTGGCGCGCGGGGTGGTGCCGAACGCGTCGGCGGCCTCGACCAGTTCCCCGTCGACCTGGCGGATGCCCAGTTCGGTCATGCGGACACCGGGGGCCAGCGCGAAGATCAGGGTGGCGACGATGCCGGCGGAGGCGCCGGTTCCGAAGAACAGGATCGCCGGGATGAGGTAGATCATCGCGGGCAGCGTCTGCATGAAGTCGAGAACCGGCCGGACGACGGCGCTGACCCGGTCGGACCGGGCCGCCCAGATACCCACGGGCACCGACACCACGAGCGCGATGAGGGTCGCGACGAGGACCAGGGACAGGGTCACCATCGCGTCCTCCCACAGTTCGAGGGAGTCGATGAAGGCGAATCCGGCGAAGGTGAGCAGACCGGCCGAAGTGCCGCGCAGCCAGAAGGCGATGACGGCGAAGATGCCGGCGAGGAGGAGCGGCTGGGGCGCCTGGAGGACGGCGTCGATGGCGTCGTAGGTGCCCGTGAAGACGGTCTTGAGGAAGTCGAAGAGCCACGCCATGTGGTTCAGCAGCCAGTCGACCGCGTCGTTGACCCAGTCACCGAAGGGGATCCTAGGCATGGGCCTTCACCCCCTTGCCGTGTCCGCTGTCCTGTCCGCTGTCCTGTCCGCCGGGACAGGTCCCGGGGCCGCCCTGCTCGTCGCCGAGGAAGCCGACGAGCCGCTGCCACGGGACGACGCCGACGAGGGCGTGCTTCTTGTCGACGACGGCGACCGGGTGCGGGAGGCGGGCGCTCATCGCGCAGAGGTCCACGAACGGGGTGTCGGGCGTGGCGGTCTCGCAGGCGCAGTCGGCCTCGTCGCCGCGCAGGTCCGTGTCCATGACGGCGCCCGCGGTCAGCACCCGCGAGCGGTCGACGTCCTGGGTGAAGGAGGCGACGTAGTCGTCGGCGGGCCGGACGAGGATGTCCTCGGCGGTGCCGTCCTGGACGATGCGGCCGTCGCGCATGACGGCGATGCGGTCGCCGAGGCGCATCGCCTCGTTGAGGTCGTGCGTGATGAAGACGATGGTCTTCTCGAGCTTCTTCTGGAGCTCGAGGAGCTGGTCCTGCATGTCGCGGCGGATCAGCGGGTCCAGCGCGCTGAACGACTCGTCCATGAGCAGCAGATCGGCGTCGGTGGCGAGCGCGCGGGCGAGACCCACGCGCTGCTGCATCCCGCCGGAGAGTTCGTCGGGCCAGGACTTCTCCCAGCCGGCGAGTCCGGCCAGTTCCAGTGCCACGGCCGCCCGTTCACGGCGTTCGGCGGCCGGTACGCCCTGGACCTCCAGGCCGTAGCCGGCGTTCTCCAGCACGCTGCGGTGCGGGAACAGCGCGAAGTGCTGGAAGACCATGCTGATCTTCCGGGAGCGGACCTCGCGCAGCTCGCGAGCGCTGAGCCCGGTGAGGTCCTGGCCGTCGAAGCGCACGTGTCCCGCGGTGGGCTCCAGCAGTCCGTTGAGCATGCGCAGCAGCGTGGACTTGCCGGATCCGGACAGGCCCATGACGACGAAGATCTGGCCCGGTTCCACCGTGAAGGAGGCGTCGATCACGGCGGCGGTGGTGCCGTCGGCGCGCAGTTCCTCACGGTCGGCCCCTTGACGGAGCCGTTCCACCGCCGCTTCCGGTCGTCTTCCGAACACCTTGTACAGATGGTCGGCCTCAAGCCTGGATGACACAGGTGCCTCTCGTCGGGGCAGGGGTGCACACGGAAGGACGGCCCGTGTTCCCGGCTGCCGATGACGGTTGAATTCACAACCGCGTTCGTCAGTGGCGGCGCCTGCCCCCGCTTACACGGAGCAAACACGGGAGTGGCCCAGGTCACTGTCAGTGGCGTACGGCATGATGCGGAAGGTGACACTTCCGACGCGACGACTCATGCTCCTCGACACCGCCTCGCTGTATTTCCGCGCCTATTTCGGCGTGCCGGAATCCGTGAAGGCCCCGGACGGCACACCGGTGAACGCGGTGCGCGGACTGCTGGAGTTCATCGACCGCCTGGTCAAGGACCACCGTCCGGACGATCTGGTGGCCTGCATGGACGCGGACTGGCGTCCGCAGTGGCGGGTCGACCTGATCCCGTCGTACAAGGCGCACCGGGTCGCGGTGGAGACGGAGACCGGCCCGGACCAGGAGGAGGTGCCGGACACGCTCTCCCCGCAGGTGCCCGTCATCGAGGAGGTCCTGGACGCGCTGGGCATCGCGCGCGTGGGCGTCGAGGGGTACGAGGCGGACGACGTGATCGGCACGTTCACCGGTCGCGCCACCGGTCCGGTCGACATCGTCACCGGCGACCGCGACCTGTATCAGCTCGTCGACGACGCGCGGGGGGTGCGCGTGCTGTATCCCCTCAAGGGCGTCGGCACGCTCCAGCTCACCGACGAGGCGTGGCTGCGCGAGAAGTACGGGGTCGACGGTCCGGGGTACGCGGATCTGGCGCTGCTGCGCGGCGACCCGAGCGACGGGCTGCCCGGAGTGCCCGGCATCGGCGAGAAGACGGCGGCCAAACTGCTCGCCGAGTTCGGTGACCTGGCCGGCATCATGGCCGCGGTCGACGACCCCGAGGCCAGGCTGACACCCTCGCAGCGCAAGCGGCTCGACGAGTCACGGCCGTACATCGCCGTGGCGCCGACCGTCGTCAAGGTCGCCGGGGACGTGCCGCTTCCCGAGGTGGACACGGCGCTGCCGCACGCGCCGCGCCGTCCGGCCGCGCTGGACGAACTGGCCGCGCGCTGGGGGCTGGGCGGCTCACTGCACCGTCTGCTCACGACACTGCGGGTATAGCCGACCACGACACCGCAGACATAGCTGAACCGATCTGGCACGACTGCTGCCGGTTCATCCTGGATATCACACAGAGAGAGGTGCTAACTTAGGTAAGCCTAACCATGTGAATCAGGAGGCAGTCATGGCAGAGCGCCCGGAACGCAAGCCCCGGAAGCCCCACTCCGCGAAGGTCGTGCGGACCGAGCGGCTGACCCCTCACATGCAACGGGTGGTGCTGGGCGGCGGCACTCTCGCCGACTTCGCCACGAGCGGCAGAACCGACCACTACGTGAAGCTGCTGTTCGGCCCCGCGGGCGTCACCTACCCCGAGCCCTTCGACCTGGAGCGCATCCGCGAGGAGTTCCCGCGCGAGCAGTGGCCGGTGACACGCACGTACACCGTGCGCGCCTGGGATTCCGAGACGCGCGAGCTGACCCTGGACTTCGTGGTGCACGGGGACGAGGGGCTCGCCGGACCGTGGGCCCTGCGGGCGCAGCCGGGCGAGGTCGTCCGGTTCATGGGCCCCGGTGGCGCGTACGCGCCCGACACGGGCGCCGACTGGCACCTGCTCGCCGGCGACGAGAGCGCGCTGCCCGCGATCGCCGCCGCGCTGGAGTCGCTGCCGGACGGCGCCACGGTCCGCGCCTTCGTGGAGGTCTCCGGGCCCGAGGAGGAGCAGAAGATCGACTCCGACGCGGAGGTCGTCTGGCTGCACCGCGGCGACCGGCCTGTCGGCACGGCCCTGGTGGAGGCCGTACGGGCCCTGGAGTTCCCGGAGGGCCGGCTGCACGCGTTCGTGCACGGCGAGGCGGGCTTCGTGAAGGAGCTGCGGAGGCTGCTGCGGGTCGAGCTCCAGATCCCGCGCGAGGACCTGTCCATCTCCGGCTACTGGCGCCTCGGCCACAACGAGGACGGCTGGCAGGCCGCGAAGCGCGACTGGAACGCCCAGGTGGAGGCGGAGCAGGAGGTACCGGCCTGACGCCGGACACTTCCCGTACCCGGTCAGGAGGTTGACCCGGTTCGTCACCCCCGGCCGCGTGAAACGTCAGGAGGCGGACCCGCATCACGCGGGTCCGCCTCCTGACGTTTCACGCGGGTGCCGTTCGTCCGGCGGCCGGCCGCCCGGCGGGCCGGACCGGGCCCCGGTACGACCGGAACGTACGGATCGACGGCCGTACCGCCGCCACCTCCGGCAGGAGCGCGAGCGCGAGCGGCGCGCCCGTCCGGCTGAGCACCTCACCCCGGTCGGGATGCCCGGACATCGCCGAACGGCCCACGACCACAGCCCGGTTGAACCGGGCCGAAGCCGGCGACGGGCCGGATCCGGCCCGGCTCCCGGGACAACGGCGGGCAGGCCGTGAGGAATTGGGCCCGCCGCCGACACGGCCGCGTCACGCGGGTGAAACAGGGTCTCCCTAATTTCTGTCACCCGACAGGAATCCCGCTCGCCCTCCGCGCCGAAGGCAGGTGCCGCCGTGACCACCACCGCTCCCTCCGACGTACGCCCCGATCCGCCCGACTCCCCGGACGACCGCTCCCTGACCGAGTTCGGCTACCACCAGGAGCTGCACCGCAGCCTCGGCAGGTACGCCTCGTTCGCCGCCGGGTTCTCCTTCATCTCCGTCCTCACCACGGTCTTCCAGTTCTTCGCCTTCGGGTACGCCTTCGGCGGCCCGGTCTTCTTCTGGACCTGGCCGATCGTGTTCGCGGGCCAGCTCGCCGTCGCCGCCTGCTTCGCCGAACTCGCCGCGCGCTACCCGATCTCCGGCGCGATCTACCAGTGGTCCTCGCGCCTGTCGAACCCCTCCTTCGGCTGGTTCGCCGGCTGGATCATGGTGATCGGGCAGATCGTGGTGGTCGCGGCGGCGGCGCTGGCCCTTCAGATGGTCCTGCCAGCGATCTGGCCGGGATTCCAGCTCATCGGCGACGATCCGGCCCCGACCAGCCCCGACGGCGCCGCCAACGCGGCCGTCCTGGGCGTCGTCCTGCTCGTCCTGACGACGCTGGTGAACGTCCTCGACAACCGTGTGATGTCGGCGGTCAACCGGATCGGCGTCACCGCCGAGATCATCGGCGCCGTCCTGATCGTCGTGCTGCTGTTCACCCACTCCGAGCGCTCCCCCGGCATCACCTTCCACACCGGCGGGGGCGGCACCGGACTGTTCGGGGCGCTGATGGTGGGCTCGTTCATGGCCGCGTACGTCATGATCGGCTTCGACAGCGCCGGAGAGATGAGCGAGGAGACCCACCACCCGAAGCGGACCGCGCCCCGCACGATCCTCACCGCGCTCGGCGCGGCGGGCCTGCTCGGCGGGCTGATCGTGCTCGGTGGACTGCTCGCCGCCCCGAGCCTGACCGACGGCAGGCTCGGCGTCGACGGACTCAGCTACGTCCTGACCAGCAGCCTCGGCGACGGGGTCGGCCGGGCCCTGCTCGCCGACGTGGTGGTCGCCATCGCGGTGGCCACCCTGGCGATCCAGACGGCCGCCTGCCGCATGCTCTTCTCGATGGCCCGCGACGGACAGCTCCCCTTCTCCGGCCGTCTCGCGAAGGTGGACCCGCGCACCGGCATGCCGAGCGCCCCCGCCCTGGTCGTCGGCGTCCTCGCCGCCGCCCTGCTGCTCCTGAACTTCGTCTCCCCGGACGCGTTCCTCGCGATCGGCACCACCTGCATCGTGATGCTGTACCTGGCGTACGCGATGGTCACCGGGCCGCTGCTGGTGCGCCGTCTGCGCGGGCGGCTCACCGCGGAAGGCGCCGACGAGACGGGCGCGCCGCTCTTCTCCCTCGGCCGCTGGGGCGTCCCCGTCAACGCCCTCGCCCTGGTCTACGGCCTCTTCATGACGGTCAACCTGGCCTGGCCGCGTGCCGCGGTGTACGACCCGGCGGGCGGGCACTGGTACTTCCAGTGGTTCACCGTGCTGTTCCTCGCCGTGACCCTGGTCGCGGGAGCGGGGTACCGGGCGTACCGGGCGCGGGCGACGGCGGCAAAGTCTCCCGAGGTGGTTCCGGCCTCGTACGCTTGACCGGGTGAGACGCAAGCCCAGGATCCCGCCCGCTCCCCTCCCGCAGCGCCACGGGGTCGACCCCGTGCGGATCAGACTGCCGCGGGAGGGGAGCTGGGCCACGGCGCGGGCGTACCTGGTGGAGCGGCTCGCGGCGGGCGACGGAGTCATCGACACGATGATCGGCGAGGGCCTGATCGTCCGCGCGGACGGCCGGCCGCTGACCGCCGAAGCCGTCTACGCGCCGGGGATGTTCCTGTGGTTCCACCGGGAGCTGCCCCACGAGGAGCCGGTGCCGTTCCCGCTCGACGTGGTGTACCGGGACGAGCACATCGTCGTCGCCGACAAGCCGCACTTCCTGGCGACGACGCCGCGCGGCAGCCACGTCGTCCAGACGGCTCTGGCCCGGCTGCGACGGGAGCTGGACCTGCCGGAGCTGGGCGCGGCGCACCGCCTCGACCGGCTGACGGCGGGGCTCGTGCTGTTCACCGTACGGCCCGGGGAGCGCGGCGCGTACCAGTCGCTGTTCCGCGACCGGCTGATCGGCAAGGAGTACGAGGCCGTGGCCCCGTACGACTCCGGTCTCGCCCTGCCGCGCACGGTCAGCAGCCGCATCCTGAAGGAGCGCGGGGTGATGGCCGCCCGGGAGGTGGCGGGCGAGCCGAACGCCGTCAGCGGGATCGACCTGGTCGAGCACCAAAACGGGCTGGGGCGCTACCGGCTGACTCCTCGCACCGGGCAGACCCATCAGCTCCGGGTCCACATGAGCGCGTTGGGCGTGCCGATCCTCGGCGACCCGCTGTACCCGGTGGTGACCGGACCCGTGCCGGCCGGTGACTTCCGGCGTCCGCTGCAACTGCTGGCGCGGACGCTGGAGTTCACCGATCCGGTCACCGGCCGGGCCCACCGGTTCGCCAGCGGACGGACGCTGGAGGCGTGGACCTCGTACGAGGCCTGGTCGGCCCGGGACACCGGGGTTCGGCGGCCCGGGCCGCGGGCGCCGGGCGCCGGGGATCAGTAGCCGCGCCACCAGCGCAGGAGGCGCTGCCAGGCGCCGAGCCGGCCGGCGGGCGGCGTGGCCGGGACGGGCTCGGGGGCCGTCGGCTGCGGTGCGGGTGCGGCCGGTGCCGTGCTGTCGGTGGTGACCTGCCAGTGGGACCGCTGGGGAGGCAGTGCGCGCACGGACGGCCGCTGCATGACGTCCTGCGTCGGCTTGGGCTCGAAGCGTACGGGCAGATCGACGAGGTGGCGCGAGGACATGGTGCTCCGCCAGCGCAGGTCGCTCTCGTCGCAGTCGAGTTCGACGTCCGGCAGCCGCAACAGCAGGGCGTCGACGCCGACATCGGCGATGGCACGGCCGATGTCCTGTCCCGGGCACTCGTGGGGGCCGCCGCCGAAGGCGAGGTGGGAGCGGTTGCCCTGCATGCTCGCGGCCAGGTCGGGACGGATCCGGGGGTCGACGTTGCCGGGCGCGATCCCGAACAGCAGTCCGTCGCCCTTGCGGATGCGCTGACCGCCCAGCTCCGTCTCCTGCTTGGCGAAGTAGCCGAGGACGGCGCTGAACGGCGGCTCGTTCCACAGGGACTGCTCGACCGCCTCGGGCACGGTCATCTGGCCGCCGTTGAGCTGGGCACGGAAACGCGGGTCGGTGAGCAGCATGCGCAGCACGTTGGCGATGAGGTTGGCGGTGGCTTCGTAGGCGGCGAGCAGGACGAGCCGCAGGTGCTGGGCCACCTCGTCGTCGGTGAGCCGGGCCGGGTGGTTGATGAGGTGGCTGGTGAAGTCGTCCTCGGGCTCGGCGCGGCGCCGCAGGGTGTGCTGGGTCAGCAGTCCCATGACGTACTCGTTGCTGGCGATGGCCGTGTCGGTGCCCTTGAGGAGGTCACGGGTGGCGTGCACCATGCGGTCGTTGTAGTCCTCGGGCATGCCGATGATCTCGCAGAGCACGGACATCGGCAGATGCTCGGCGAACTGTCCGACCAGATCGGCCTTGCCGAGCGGGCAGAACGCGTTGACCAGGCGCTGTGTGGCGCGGTTGATGTAGCGCCGCAGGCTGCGGAAGTCGATGGTCGACATGGCGCCGGTGACGGCGCCGCGCAGTCTGAGGTGCTCGTCGCCCTCGGCGTGGGAGCAGATGGGCTGCCAGGCGATATGGGGGGCGAGCGGGTGGTCGGCTCCCGCCGTGCCGTCCCGGACGGCGGTCCACAGCCGGCTGTCGCGGGCGTAGTGCGCGGGGGTGCTGACCATGTGCAGGTTCTCGGCATGGCCGAGGACCACCCAGATGGGTACGTCGTTGTGCAGCAGCACGGGTGCGACGGCGCCGTGTTCGGCCCGCAGCTTCTCGTACAGCGCGCCCAGGTCCTCGGCCTCGGGCCCGTACAGGCGACGCAGTCCGCCCGGAGGGTCGCCGGGGCCGATGCCGTGGGCGGGGCAGCCCGGCGGGGGGCCGAAGGCGGGTTCTTCCGTACCGGCGGGGGAATGGGATTCGGTCGTCACAGTGATCGCTCCGAAGCTCAAATACGTTCTGTGGATGGGCAGTTGGCGTACGGATGCCGTCTTCACGGTACGGCGTTCAGCTGTCCGCCGAGGTCATCGCCAAGGAATGCAGGAACCGCATGAGGGTCATCAAGGTGTCCCGGCTCGACGCCCTGCGGCGGGCGTCGCACCGCACGATCGGGATCTCCTCGGCGAGGTCGAGCGCGGCCCGCAGGTCCTCGACCGGGTACCGGGGCGCGTCGGGGAAGTCGTTGACCGCGACGACGAACGGAACACCGCGCTCCTCCAGGCGTCCGATCACGTCGAAGCTGACTTCCAGCCGGCGGGTGTCGATCAGGACGACCGCGCCGAGCGCTCCCTCGAACAGGCCGTTCCACAGGAACCAGAAGCGCTCCTGGCCCGGTGTGCCGAACAGATAGAGCACCAGCTGGTCGGTGATCGAGATCCGACCGAAGTCCATGGCCACCGTGGTGGCGGTCTTGGTCTCGGACCCGTAGTTGTCGTCGACTCCGATGCCGGCCTGCGTCATGGTCTCCTCGGTCGTCAGCGGCTTGATCTCGCTGACGGAGCCCACCATGGTCGTCTTGCCGACTCCGAAGCCGCCCACGATCACGATCTTCACCGCGGCCTGCGCCGTGTGCGGGAGGTGGTCCTCGGCACGAGGGCCCGTGATGGTGTCAGAGCTTTTGAAGTCCATGCATCACCGCTTCGAGGAGGGAACGGTCGGGGAGCGCCTGACGGACGATCGGGGCGCGTGCCTGGACCAGTTCGGCCGCCAGCAGCTCGGTGAGCAGGACGGTCACCACGCTGAACGGCAGATTGAGATAGGCCGAGATCTCAGCCACGGACAGGGGGGTCCTGCACAGCCGCAGCAGTGCCGACTGCTCCGGCTGGGTGGCGGGCGGCGGCGTGACGGCACGGGCGACGACCAGCGTGACCAGGTCGACCTCGGCCCGGTCACCGTCCTCACCGCCTCCCGTGAGCACGTACAGGCGTTCCGGGTTCTTCGGTTTGCCCTGCCCCTCCTCCCCCTCGGGGCCGCGCGGGCCCGCGAGAGGGGTGGGCGGCGCGGGAGGTTCCGGAGGCCGCTCCCTGGGTTGGCGCCGACGGCGTTGGGGAGGAGTCATACGGTCTGCCCGTTGCGGCGCGGCGGACTGGTGAGATGGGCGCCGATCCGCACGACGAGGTCGCGCATGCGGTTGCTCATCAGGCCGGGTTCCGCGGTCTGGTTGGCGAGCACGGCGAGGTAGGCGTTGGGCCCCGCCGACATCAGGTAGAAGTAGCCGCCGTTGATCTCGATGATGACCATCCGCATCCGGCCGTCGCTCTTGGGGATCTCGCCCGCGACGGCTCCCGCCAGGCTCTGCAGGCCCGCGCAGGCCGCCGCGACCCGGTCGGCCGCGTCCGGGTCGCCGCCGTAGCGGGCGATGCGCAGTCCGTCGGCGGAGAGCACCACGATCTGCTGGATGCCCGGCACTCCGTCGGCGAGTTCCTTGAGCATCCAGTCGAAGTTGGCTCGCTGCTGGATCACTTGCGGTCCCCTTCGTCGTCGGCCTCGGCAGGGGCCGGCTGGTTGTCCGTGCTGAACGCGGTCGGATCCGGGTCGCCTTTGAGCCCGTTCATGAACGCCTCGACCCACAGCCCGGGTTCGGGCTCCTTCTCCTGCGGACCGGGGTCGGTTTCCCACGAGGCGGCGGCCTCGGCGGCCTCCTGCTCGGCGCGCGCCTCGGCGTACCGCCGGCTGAGCGGGACCTTCATCCGGCTGCGGCGCTGCGGGAGGCCGCCCGGCGTCCACTCCGTGACGACCGGGACGTCGTCCTCACGGGGGTCGCCGCTCGACGAGGGGATGCGGGGACCGGTGGTGGGCTTGCGCTTCTTGGGCTTGCGCGCCGGGCCCTCGACACCGCCGTTGTCGATGCCGGCCACGGAGGTGGCCCCGATGCCGTGCGCGAGACCGGGGGCGAAGTCGGTGGTGAGCATGTCGCGCGGCGCCACGAGGACGGCGCGGACGCCGCCGTACGCGGACTGCCGCAGCGAGATCTGCATGCTGTACATCTGCGCGAGTCGTCCGACGACGGCCATGCCGAGCCGGGGCGCCTGGCCCATGATGTTCGGGTCGACGCCCGCCGCGGCCAGCCGGAGCAGCTCCTCGATCTTGCCGCGGGCCTCGTCGCTGAGGCTGACGCCGCCGTCCTCGATCTCGATGGCGATGCCGGTCTGCACCTCGATCGCGGTGACGTGCACCTTGGTGTGGGGCGGTGAGTACCGGGTGGCGTTGTCCAGGAGCTCGGCGAGGGCGTGGATGAGCGGTTCGACGGAGACGCCGTTGACGGCGATGTCGACGATGTTGTGCAGCTCGATGCGCCGGTACTCCAGGATGCGGGACATCGCGCCGCGCAGGACGCTGAACAGCGGTACGGGTTCGGGCCATTGGCGTCCGGGGCGGCCGCCGCCGAGCACGGCGATGGAGTCGGCGAGCCGGCCGATCAGCGCGGTGCCGTGGTCGATGCGCAGCAGGTCGTCGAAGACCTCGGGGTTGCGCCCGTGGTCCTCCTCCATCTCGCGGAGTTCGTTGTTCTGCTGGTGGACGATGGCCTGGACGCGCCGGGCGATGTTGACGAAGGAGCGCTGTGCCGCGTCGCGCATCGACTCCTCGGCGTCGATGATCTTGAGCAGCTGCTTCAGCAGGTCCTTCTGGGACTTGGCGATCTCGTGGAAGTCCGGGTTGTCGCGGCCCAGGGTGCGAACGACCTCCGAGGGCGAGTCCCCGTCGTGCAGCCGGTCGATCGCGTACGGCAGGACCTCCCGGGTGAAGCGCACGATCTCCTGGTCGTGCGCGGCGACGCGCTGCTCCAGGGAGGCGGCGCGACGCGCGAAGTCGGCCCGCAGTTCACGGGCCACGCGACCGCGGCGGACGGCTTCGCCGCCGATCGCGATGACCAGCAGCGTGGCGAAGCCGCCGCACAGGGCCACCGCACCCTTGGCCGGCTCCGTCACGGCGGCGACGGCGGCGCCGGTGGCCACCGCCATGAGCACGGCCGGCAGCAACAGCACGCGCGCGTAGGGAAGTTCACTGTCACCGGGAGGCGATTGAACACTCACCATGTATGCCCTCTGAGACGAGTCGGCTGGGGGTGGGGGAGGTTTGCGGGGGAAACGGAACAGATCGGTACGGGTCAAACCCGATCTTCGGAACCTTTGGGAACAAGCGCACGAATACATCCCAACTCGGTGCGCCGCGGGCGAGCTTAGTCCGACCGGATCAACGCTGTGTCATATTCAGCAAGCACCTGAAACCGCCCATAAGACTGGAGTACCCTCAGCCCCATTTACACGCTGCGCCCCCATTCACACACTCTGCGTGATGACGTACGGGCATACGAACGGCGTGGGTGAAGCGGTTCGGAGGCTCAGACCCCGGCGATGCGCAGCGCCGCGTCCGCCGTGGCCTCGGCGAACGCCGACACCGGGCGCTGCGGATCGGAGCGGCGCACGAGGATGACGCCCTCGATCAGCCCGAACAGCAGATCCGTCCGCAGATCGAGCTCACTCTTGGCGAGCGCGCCGCCGGCCGCCGTGGCGGCCAGCAACTGACGGTAGGTGTCCTTGAGTTCGGCCCGCACGGCGTGGAAGCCGGCGAAGCGTTCGGTGCGCACCTCGGGCAGCAGATAGAGACCGCCGAGGTTGTGCGGCCCCCCGCAGAGCACCTCCACGTCGGTGCGGCACAGCTCCCACAGCCGGCCCTCCGCGGGCGCCGCGTCGTCGGCGAGGAGCTCACGGGCGTACGCCAGGGAGGGGGTCACCGTGGACTCCAGGAGCTCGGCGAGCAACTCCTCCTTGCCGGTGACGTAGTGGTACATGGACGCCTGACGCATACCCGCCCGCTCGGCGACGGCACGGGTGGTGGTGGCCGCGTATCCCCGCGTCGTGAACAACTCGGCGGCGGCGTCCAGCAGTTCGGCGCGCGGCGTCAGCCCGCTGTCCGGCCGCTGCGCGGCCCGGGGCCTGCCGACCCGGCGTCCGCCATCCGTTCCCATGCGTTCGATCCTCGCACACCCGGCAGGCCCCGACAGGACGCCCCGGCGCGCTCCGCGGACACCGGTCCGCGCCGCGCGGGGCCCCTCACCGGCGGCGCGCCCCACGTGAGGGACCGGTAACCGCGCGGCAACACACGGGACATGGCCGCGACCCACCTCGCCCCTAATTTCTGTCGCGCGACAGAAATGACCGAGGAGCCGGAGGACCCGCGATGGCGACAGCGACCACCCACGGAGCACGCGATCACGCCCGCGCCCAGCAGGGCACCCGTGCCGAGGCCATGCCCGTGGTCCCCGCGGACGACTGGCCGGCCCCGCCGCGCGAGGCGGGCCCGCTCGTCTGGGCCGAGACCGTGGCGGGCGGCAACTACACGCACAAGGTGCTGGCCCGCGGCACCGAACTGCGCCTGACCGACCTCACCGGCGACGCCTGCGCCCACCTCCTGCTGTACGTCGCCGACCGGCCGTGGGAACGCCTGAACGTCGCCGACACCGTCAAGGTCCAGTGGAACGCCTACCTCGGCGCGGGGCGGCTGCTCCTGTCCGACCAGGGCCGCGTGCTCGCCTCGGTGGTCGCCGACACCTCCGGCCGGCACGACGCCCTGTGCGGCACCTCCACGCTCGTACGCAACACCGAGCGCTACGGGGACGGGACCCCGCAGTCCGCGTCCCCGGCCGGCCGCGAGCTGTTCAAGCTGGCCGCCGCCAAGAACGGGCTCACACCCCGCGATCTGCCGCCCTCGCTCTCCTTCTTCCAGGGCGTGGAGATACGCGACGACGGCTCGCCGGACTTCACCGGCTCGGCCGGACCCGGCGCCGCCGTCACCCTGCGCGCCGAGCAGGACGTCACCGTGCTGATCGCGAACGTGCCGCACCCGGCCGACCCGCGCCCCGCCTACACGAGCACCCCGCTGGAGGTGCTGGCCTGGCGCGCGCGGGCGACCGCGGCGGGCGACCCGCTGTGGGAGGCCACACCCGAGGGCCGCCGCGCCTTCCTCAACACCGCCGAATTCCTTGCCACGAGGGGGCTCGCATGACGCACGTCACCGTCCCGGCCCGGGCCGCCTGGTCCGCCGTCGTCCGCGCCGGCCAGACGCTCACCGTCACCGACCTGCACGGCAACCAGGCCGTCGACTTCCTGGTGTACGACGCCGCGGACACCGCCGTCCGCTACAGCGCGCCCGACACGATCCAGGCCCAGGGGAACATCTTCCTGACCACGGGCAGCGTGCTGATGTCGAACGAGCACACTCCGCTGATGACCGTCGTCGAGGACGAGGTCGGCCGGCACGACACGGTCGGCGGCGCCTGCTCCAAGGAGTCGAACACCCTGCGCTACGGGCACCACACCTGGTCCCAGCACGCCTGCGTCGACAACTTCCTCACCGAGGGCGCCCGGTACGGCCTCGGCAAGCGCGATCTCGTGTCCAACATCAACTGGTACATGAACGTGCCCGTCGAGAAGGACGGCACCCTCGGCATCGTCGACGGCATCTCCGCCCCCGGACTGCGGCTGGCCCTGCGCGCCGAACGCGATGTGATCGTGCTGGTCTCCAACTGCCCCCAGATCAACAACCCGTGCAACGGCTTCGAGCCGACCGCGGTCGCGATGACGATCGGGGACTCCGCATGAGCTTCGACACCCTCCTGGTCGCCAACCGCGGCGAGATCGCCGTCCGGATCATCCGCACGGCCCGCGAACTGGGCCTGCGCACCGTCGCCGTGTACTCCGACGCCGACCGCGCGGCCCCCCACGTCCGCCTCGCCGACCAGGCCGTACGGCTCGGCCCCGCCCCCGCGAAGGAGTCCTACCTCGACGGAGACCTGGTCCTGAAGGCCGCCAAGGACACCGGGGCCGGGGCCGTCCACCCCGGATACGGCTTCCTGTCCGAGGACGCGGCGTTCGCGCGGCGCTGCGAGGACGCCGGGATCGTGTTCGTCGGACCGACGCCGGAGCAGTTGGAGCTGTTCGGCGCCAAGCACACCGCGCGAGCGGCGGCCGAGGCGGCCGGGGTGCCGCTGGCACCGGGCACGGGACTGCTCCCCGGCCTTCCCGAGGCGCTGGACGCGGCCGGCCGCATCGGCTACCCCGTCATGCTCAAGGCCACCGGCGGTGGCGGCGGCATCGGCATGTCGGCATGTCGATCCGCCGACGAACTGACCGAGGCCTGGGACCGGGTGCAGCGCGTCGCGGCGGCCTCCTTCTCCTCGGCCGGGGTCTTCCTGGAGCGACTGGTCGAGCACGCCCGCCATGTCGAGGTGCAGGTCTTCGGCGACGGTCTGGGCCGCGTCGTCACCTTCGGCGACCGCGACTGCTCGCTCCAGCGCCGCAACCAGAAGGTCCTGGAGGAGGCGCCCGCCCCCGGCCTGCCCTCCCGTATACGTGCCGAACTCGCCTCCGCCGCACGCGAGTTGTGCGCCTCGGTCGGCTACCGCTCGGCCGGGACCGTCGAGTTCGTCTACGACGCCGCCCGCGAGGAGGCGTACTTCCTGGAGGTCAACACCCGCCTCCAGGTGGAACACCCGGTCACCGAGGAGATCTACGGCGTCGACCTCGTCGCCTGGATGCTGCGCCTGGCCCGGGGCGAGTCCGGTGTCGTACGGGACCCGGGAACGCCGCGGGGTCACGCCGTCGAGGCGCGGGTCTACGCCGAGGACCCCTCGCGCGGACACCGGCCCAGCGCGGGCCTGTTGACCCGGGTCGAGTTCCCCGCCGGGGTCCGCGTGGACGGCTGGGTCGAGACGGGTACCGAGGTGACCACCTCGTACGACCCGATGCTCGCGAAGGTCGTCGCGTACGGGGCGGACCGGGCCGAGGCCCTGGAACGCCTCGACGAGGCACTGGCCGCGACCCGCGTGGACGGCATCGAGACGAACCTCGGCCTGGTACGGGCCGCGCTCGCCGAACCGTCCTTCCGGAAGGCGGCGCACTCCACCGCCACGCTGGCCGGCGTGAGCGATCCCACCCCGCGCGTCGAGGTCGTGTCCGGCGGCACGCTCACCACCGTGCAGGACTGGCCCGGACGCACCGGCCACTGGCAGGTCGGCGTACCGCCGTGCGGCCCCATGGACGACCTCTCCTTCCGGCTCGGCAACCGCGCGCTCGGCAACCCCGAGGGCGCACCGGGCCTCGAATGCACCCTGCGGGGACCGGCGTTGAGGTTCACCCACGCCACGACGGTCTGCGTCACGGGCGCACCCGCGCCGGTCACCGTGGACGGGTCCGCCGTCGCCCAGTGGGAGCCGGTGACCGTACCGGCCGGGGCGGTGCTGGACATCGGGGCGCCCGACGGGCACGGTCTGCGCACCTACGTCCTGTTCGCGGGCGGCGGCCTGGACGTGCCCGCCTTCCTCGGCAGCGCCTCCACCTTCACGCTCGGCCGCTTCGGCGGCCACGGGGGCCGGACCCTGCGGACCGGTGACGTCCTGCACGGCGGCACGGTCGCCGGACCCGGGGCACCCGTGCCCCCCGCCGAACGGCCCGGCTTCACCGCCGAGTGGCGGATCGGCGCCCTCGAAGGACCGCACGCCGCACCGGAGTTCTTCACCGAGGACGACATCCACGACTTCTACGCCGCCGACTGGAAGGTCCACTTCAACTCGGCCCGCACCGGCGTACGGCTCATCGGTCCCAAGCCCCGCTGGGCCCGCACCGACGGCGGCGAGGCCGGACTGCACCCGTCCAACATCCACGACACCCCCTACTCGGTCGGGGCCGTCGACTACACCGGCGACATGCCGGTGCTCCTCGGTCCGGACGGCCCCTCCCTCGGCGGCTTCGTGTGCCCGGCGACCGTCGTCAGCACGGAACGCTGGAAGCTCGGCCAGCTCCGCCCCGGCGACACCGTGCGCTTCGCACCGCTCGCCGACGACGGCTCCGCGCGGCCCGCGATCGTCGACGGCGGGGTCCTCGCCCGGGACGGCGACGTGACGTACCGCCGCAGCGGCGACGACAACCTGCTGGTCGAGTTCGGTCCCATGCAACTGGACCTCGCCCTGCGGATGCGGGTCCACGCGCTGATGGAGGCGGTGGCGGCCGCGGATCTCGACGGCGTCACCGACCTGACGCCGGGCATCCGCTCGCTCCAGATCCAGGCGGACCCGCGCCGGCTCCCCCAGCGCGAACTCCTGGACACCGTACGGCGCACCGTCCGGGCCCTGCCCCCGAGCGATCAGCTCGTCGTCCCCTCCCGCACCGTCCATCTCCCGCTGTCCTGGGACGACCCGGCCACCCGCGAGGCCATCGCCCGCTACATGGCCGGCGTCCGCGACGACGCTCCCTGGTGCCCCTGGAACATCGAGTTCATCCGCCGGGTCAACGGCCTGGACTCGGTGGACGACGTCTACCGCACCGTCTTCGACGCCGAGTACCTGGTCCTCGGCCTGGGCGACGTCTACCTGGGCGCGCCGGTCGCCACCCCGCTCGACCCGCGCCACCGGCTGGTCACCACCAAGTACAACCCCGCCCGCACCTGGACCGCCGAGAACTCGGTCGGGATCGGCGGCGCCTACCTCTGCGTCTACGGCATGGAGGGCCCCGGCGGCTACCAGTTCGTCGGCCGTACGACCCAGGTGTGGTCCGGGTGGCAGCAGCGCGGCGCGTTCGAGCCGGGCTCGCCCTGGCTGCTGCGCTTCTTCGACCGGATCAAGTGGTACCCGGTGGAGGCGGACGAACTCCTGGAGCTGCGGGCCGACATCATCTCCGGCCGCTTCGTACCGCGCGTCGAGGAGGGCACCTTCTCGCTCGCCGCGTACGAGACCTTCCTCGCCGAGAACGCCGAGTCGATCGCGGAGTTCCGGGGCCGGCAGGGCGGCGCGTTCTCCGCCGAACGGGACGCCTGGGAGGCGGCGGGCGAGTTCACCCGCGCGGCGGCGGCCCAGGCCCCACCGGCTCCGGCCGCCGAGGTGAGCGTCCCGGAGGGCGGCCGGCTGATCGAGGCCGAGTTCGCCGCGTCGGTGTGGCAGCTGAACGTGGCTCCGGGCGAACAGGTCACGGCGGGGCAGCCGTTGCTCGCCCTGGAAGCGATGAAGATGGAGTCACGTGTCCCCGCCCCGGTCGACGGGGTGGTCCGGCAGATCCTCGCCCGACCGGGCGACCAGGTGGAGGCGGGCACGCCGCTGCTGGTACTCGCCCCCCTGGAACCGCCGGCGTCCTGACGCCCCGCCACCCGCCCGGCCCCGTACCCGCCGGCCCTGCCCTGTCTCCACCCGCGCACGAGCCCCGTCCCGCACCGCCCGCACCGCCCGCACCGCCCGCACCGCCCGCACCGCCCACACCGCCCACACCGCCGGTCGGCACCGTCCACCACGGCCGGCCCCGCCCCTCCGCGCCCCGCCCCGCAGCCGTCCGCCCGGTCCGAACCCACCCCCTCCGCCGTCCGCACCTCTCAGGTCCGCCGCCGAGTCCCGGTCCGCCGGGCGGGAATCCGGAGCGGGCCGGGGTGCGCGCCACGACCACCGGACCGTCGGCGGGGGCGCCCTCCCAGCACAAGGAGTTCCGATGTCCGCCCTCACCCGAGTCCGACTGGCGTACGCCCGTATCGAGGCCGTGGACCGCCCCGAGATCTGGATCGACCTGCGCCCCCGGGCGGAGACCGAGCGCGAGGCCCGTGCCGTGGACGAGCGGGTGGCCGCCGGAGAACGCCTCCCGCTCGCCGGCAGGCTCCTGGCCGTGAAGGGCAACATCGACGTGGCGGGCCTGCCCACCACCGCAGGCTGCCCGGCCTACGCCCGCACACCGGAGGCCGACGCCCCCGCGGTCGCCCGCCTCCGCGCGGCCGGAGCCGTCGTGCTCGGCACCACCAACCTGGACCAGTTCGCCACCGGCCTGGTCGGCACCCGCTCGCCGCACGGCGCCGTCCGGGGCGCCCTGGACCCGGAAAGGATCAGCGGCGGCTCCAGCTCGGGATCGGCCGTGGCGGTGGCCCTGGGCATCGTCGACCTGGCCCTCGGCACGGACACCGCCGGCTCCGGCCGCGTACCCGCCGCGTTCAACGGCATCGTCGGCCTGAAACCGACCCGCGGCCTGGTGCCGACGACCGGCGTCGTCCCGGCCTGCGCCTCCCTGGACTGCGTGACCGTGTTCGCCCGCACCCTCCCGGAGGCCGAACAGGCCCTCGCCCGTCTGACGTCCCCCTCCGGGCGCGAGCTGCCGCCCCTGGCACAGCGCGCGCCCGGCCCCTGGCGCGTCGCCGTCCCGCCGACAGCGCAGCTCGGCGAACTGGACGAGGGCTGGGCGCAGGCCTACGAGGCGGCGGCGCACCGGCTCATCACCGCCGGGGCACAGGTGCGCCCCCTCGACCTCACCCCGTTCACCGAGGCCGCCGCGATGCTCTACGAGGGCGCCTTCGTCGCCGAGCGCTACACCGCGGTGGGAAGCTTTGTCGACAAGCTGATCTCCGAGGGGGGTGCCGGGCTCGACCCGACCGTCGCGGGGATCATCACCCGCGCGCGGGACATCCCGGCCCACCAGCTCTACGCGGACCAGGAGCGCCTGGCCTCCCTGCGCACCCGGGCCCTCGCGGAACTGGCCGACGCCGACGCGCTGCTCCTGCCCACCACGCCCGGCCATCCCACGCTCGCCGAGGTCGCCGCCGACCCGCTGGGCGCCAACGCCCGCCTGGGCCGCTTCACCAACTCCACGAACCTGTTCGACCTGGCGGCGGTCGCCGTGCCGGCCGGGCGGACACCCGCGGGAGGTCCTTTCGGCGTGATGCTGATCGGCCCGGCGTTCACCGACGAACGGCTCGCACGGATCGCCCGCCTCCTGGAACCGGAGACCCGCCTCGCCGTGGTGGGGGCGCACCTGTCCGGCCAGCCGCTCAACGCCCAGCTGCTCTCCCTGGGCGCCCGCCTCGAACGTACGACGACCACCGCCGCCGTCTACCGGCTGCACGCCCTGGCGACCAGTCCGCCGAAGCCGGGTCTCGTCCATGTCGGCGCGGGCGGCGCCGCTGTCGAGGCCGAGGTGTGGAGCCTGCCCGCGGACGGCCTGGGCCGGCTGCTGGCGGCACTCCCCCGCCCGATGACGCTGGGCAGCGTCGAACTGGCCGACGGCACCCAGGTGCCCGGCTTCCTGTGCGAACCCGGCGCACTGGCCGAAGCGCCCGACATCACGTCCTACGGCGGCTGGCGCGGGTACCTCGGCCGCGAACGGGACCGGTGACCCGCCCGGGCCACGCGATCCGCATGAGCCGCTCACGGCACCCGGCCCGGAGCGGACCGGCGGGAAGGCGCCTGCCCCGACCCGGCCGGGTGGGCGCCGGGCCGCCCGCCGGAGCTCCTGAGACGGGTGCGGCCGGTGGCGTGCCCCTCCCCCGACGGGAAGACGGCACACCACCGGCCAGGTCGGCTCCGGCGCCCGGATCACTTCGCGGGCGCCGGCCCGCGGCTCGTCAGCCCACCGACGAGTAGGCGACCACTCCGCGCAGCAGGGCTTCGACCGCCTTGCGGGCGTTCTTGGCGACCGTCGACCTCTCGCCGCCCGAGACGGGCGCGGCGGCCGCGATCTGGCCGAGGACGTCGATGACCTGCTTGCACCAGCGCACGAAGTCACCGGCGGGCATCTCGGCCTCGCGCAGCACCTCGTCCAGGCCCTTGCCCGAGGCCCACTCGTGGGCGGCCCAGGCGAAGCCGAGGTCCGGCTCGCGCTGGCCCACGCCCTCCGTCTGGTTGATCCCGAAGTCCTCCTCCAGCGCGTCCAGCCTGCCCCAGATGCGCACCATCTCGCCGAGCGCGGCCTTGGCCTTGCCGGACGGCACCTTCGGCGCCATCGCGTCGTCCGCGACCCGCGACTCGTACACCAACGCCGATACGCAGGCGGCCAGTTCGGCCGGGGAGAGTCCGTCCCAGACTCCGGCGCGCAGACATTCGCTGGCCAGCAGGTCGAGTTCGCCGTACAGGCGGGCGAGCCGCTTGCCGTGCTCGGTGACCTCGTCGGCGCGCAGATAGTCCAGCTCGGTGAGCAGGGCGACGATCCGGTCGAAGGTACGGGCGATGGTGTTCGTCCGGCCCTCGATCCGGCGCTCCAGCTGCGAGGTGTCACGCTGCAGCCGGTGGTACCGCTCGGCCCAACGGGCGTGGTCCTCACGGTCGTTGCACCCGTGGCAGGGGTGCGCGCGGATCGCCGTGCGCAGCCGGGCGATCTCACGGTCGTCGGCCGCCTCGGCGCGCTTCTTGCGGTGCCGGTCCGGCACGATGTGCCCGGCCTTGGTGCGCAGGGCGGAGGCGAGGTCCCGACGGGACTGCGGCGAACGCGGGTTGAACGACTTGGGGATCCGCATCCGGTCGAGCGCCTCGACCGGCACCGGGAAGTCCATCGAGGCCAGCCGCTTGACCTGGCGCTCGGCGGTCAGCACCAGCGGACGCGGCCCGTCGTGCTGCTCGAAACCCCGGTGGCCGTTCGAGCGGCCGGCGGGCAGCCCGGGGTCCAGCACCAACGCCAGTCCCGCGTACTTGCCGGTCGGCACATGGATGACGTCACCCGGCTTCAGCCTCTCCAGGGCGACGGCCGCCTCGGCACGGCGCTGCGACATCCCCTGCTTGGCCAACTCGGTCTCGCGGTCCTTCAGTTCGCGCCGCAGCCCCATGTAGGCGTCGAAGTCGCCGAGATGGCAGGTCATCGACTCCTTGTAGCCCTCGAGACCCTCCTCGTTGCGCTGCACCTGCCGGGAGATCCCGACGACCGACTTGTCGGCCTGGAACTGCGCGAACGAGGTCTCGAGCAGCTCGCGCGAGCGGTGCCGGCCGAACTGCTCGACCAGGTTCACCGCCATGTTGTACGAGGGCTTGAAGCTGGAGCGCAGCGGATAGGTGCGGGTGCCCGCGAGTCCCGCCAGATGCTCGGGACTGAAACCGCGCTGCCACAGCACGACCGCGTGGCCCTCGACGTCGATGCCGCGGCGGCCGGCCCGGCCGGTCAGCTGGGTGTACTCGCCGGGCGTGATGTCGGCGTGCTGCTCGCCGTTCCACTTGACGAGCTTCTCCAGCACCACCGAACGGGCAGGCATGTTGATGCCCAGCGCGAGGGTCTCCGTCGCGAAGACCGCCTTGACGAGGCCGCGGACGAAGAGCTCCTCGACGACCTCCTTGAACGTGGGCAGCATGCCCGCGTGGTGGGCCGCGATGCCGCGCTCCAGACCCTCCAGCCATTCGAAGTAGCCGAGGACGTGCAGGTCCTCGTCCGGGATGGAGGCGGTGCGCTCCTCCACGAGTTCACGCACGCGCGCCCGCGCCGCGTCGTCGTTCAGCCGCAGACCGGCGTACAGGCACTGCTGCACGGCCGCCTCGCAGGCCGCGCGGCTGAAGATGAACGTGATGGCGGGCAGCAGCCCTTCGGCGTCGAGCCGCTCGATGACCTCGGGCCGGCCCGGCGTCCAGATCCGCGAGCGCTGTCTGCGCTCCCGCTCCCGGTCGGCCTCGCGCATCGCGCGGCCCCGTCTGCGGTCCTGGTACGACGGACGGCTCGCCTCCATGCGCGCCATGCGCGTGAGGTCGGGGTTGACGGCCTTGCGCTGGCCCTCGCCCTCCTCGAAGAGGTCGTACATCCGCCGTCCGGCCAGCACGTGCTGGAACAGCGGGACGGGCCGGTGCTCGGAGACGATCACCTGGGTGTCGCCGCGCACGGTGTCCAGCCAGTCGCCGAACTCCTCCGCGTTCGACACCGTCGCCGACAGTGACACCAGGGTCACCGACTCGGGGAGATGGATGATCACTTCCTCCCAGACGGCGCCGCGGAAGCGGTCGGAGAGGTAGTGCACCTCGTCCATCACCACGTAGCCGAGACCGAGGAGGGTCTGCGAGCCCGCGTACAGCATGTTCCGCAGGACCTCGGTGGTCATGACGACCACCGGTGCCTCGGAGTTGACGCTGTTGTCGCCGGTGAGCAGACCGACCTTGTCCGCGCCGTACCGGCGGCACAGGTCGGCGTACTTCTGGTTGGAGAGCGCCTTGATCGGCGTGGTGTAGAAGCACTTCTTGCCCTGCTGGAGGGCGAGGTGGACGGCGAACTCGCCGACGATCGTCTTGCCCGAGCCGGTGGGCGCTGCCACCAGCACGCCCTTGCCCGCTTCGAGGGCCTGGCAGGCCTCGATCTGGAAGGGGTCGAGGCCGAAGTCGTACATCTCGCGGAAGGAGGCGAGCGCGGTGGCCTGCTCGGCAGCGCGCCTGCGTGCTGCCGCGTACCGCTCGGCCGGTGAGAGGTCCTCTGTCATCGTGCTTTCGAGACTACCGGGAGGCACTGACACAAGGACGATCATTATCCGTATCAGCGGCTGTGAAACCCCGGATCCCCGCAGCTCAGGGAAGTGCGACGCGCACGGCGGCCCGTATGCACTCCGCGGTGAGCGGCAGCGGGCCCAGCGGCTCGCCGTCCGCGTACCCGGTGACGCCCTCGGCGAGGAGCTCGACCCGGGCCGCCCGGTACACGCTCACCACGGGATGGCCGACGTGGGTGCCCCGGTAGACCCGCGGGAAGATCTTGAGCAGCGTCGAGCGGGAGCAGTCCCCGACCACCGTGATGTCGAACAGCCCGTCGCCGAGGCTCGCGCCGGGACAGATCCTCATACCGCCGCCGTACGACGAGCCGTTGCCGACGGCGACCAGCGTCGCCTCGGTCTCCAGCGTCTCGCCGCCGTCCAGCGTGATGCGGTACCCGACGGGCCGGAAGGCGGCCAGCTCGGCGACCATGGCGACGTCGTACTTGAAACGGCCGACGGGCAGGCGCATCCGGTTCCCGCGGTCGTTGACCCGGGAGTCGAACCCGGAGGCGAGGACGGTGCCGAACCAGGTGCCGTTCACCCGGCCCAGGTCGACCTCGCGCAGCCTCTCGCCCCGCAGCGCCTCGGCGATCATCCGTCCCGCCGCCGCGGGGTCGCCCACGGGCAGGCCGAGGGCGCGCGCGAAGTCGTTGCCCGTCCCGGCTGCCACCAGACCGAAGGGGGTACGGGTCCCGGCGACGGCCTGGAGGGCCAGGTTCGCCATGCCGTCACCGCCGACCGCGACGAGGGCGCCGGTGCCGCCGGCGACCGCCTCGCGCGCCCGCGCGAGGGCGTCCACCGGGTCCTCGCCCTGGACCGTCTCGACGGAGAATCCCGCGGCACGCAAAGCGGAAGCGGCCGGCAGCGCCGCTCGGGCGCCCCGGCCGCGGCCCGCGGTGGGGTTGACGAAGAGGGTGATCTCGCTGGTCACAGGCTGACCCTACGAGGTCACGGACTCCGTCAGGTCACGTCGTCATAACCGTTGACCCGGTCCGTACTGGCCTGCTCCGGAAGAGTCGGGGCGGTCGTCACGTTCTCGACGCCGCCGATGTCCTCGGGCGTGAGGTCGAGGTCGGAGGCCTCGTCGTCGGCCGGCCCGGACTCGTCGCGCCGGCGCTTGCGCCGGTCGTTGAGCAGGGAGAAGAGAACCGCGGCGAAGTACAGGATCCAGATCGGCCCGGCGAGCGCGAGCATCGTCAGCGGGTCGGTGCTGGGAGTGGCGAGGGCGGCGAAGACCGTGATGCCGATGATCATGCCGCGCCACCAGCCGAGCATGCGCTTGCCGGTGAGGATGCCCGTGAGGTTGAGCATCACCAGCAGCAGGGGCAGCTCGAAGGAGAGACCGAACACGACCACCATGCGCGTGACCAGGTCGAGCAGGTCGTCCAGCGGCAGGAGGTTGTCCACGCCCTCCGGCGTGAACTCCATCAGGACCTTCGCCGTGGTGGGAAGCACCTTGTAGGCGAAGAACGCGCCACCGAGGAACAGCGGGACGCCGGTGCCTACGAACGCGTACGCGTACTTCTTCTCGCTCCTGTGCAGACCCGGGGCGACGAACGCCCAGAGCTGGTAGAGCCAGACCGGCGAGGCGAGCACGACGCCCGCCATCAGGGAGACCTTCAGCGCCAGGGTGAACGGGGCGAGCAGACCGTTGATGGTGATCTGCGCGCACTGGTGGTTCTTGGGCTGCTTCGCCAGCTCGGCGAACGTCTCCGGGCACCCGACGGAGTCGAGGACCGGCTTGGTGAAGAAGTTGATGATGTCGTTGTAGTAGAAGGCCGCGACGACCGTCACGAGGACGATGGCCAGCACCGCCTTCGCGAGCCGGTTGCGGAGCTCGCGAAGATGGTCCGCGAGTGGCATGCGCCCCTCGGGGTCCTTCTCCGTGTTGCGGGCAGACGTGAGCAACCCACATCCTCATCTCGTGCGGCGGGCCGGAGATCACCGGCCCTGCGTCAGCGCTGGGTCGTGTCCGTCGGCTCGTTGACCGGGCGCGAGCTGGTCACGTCGCCGGGGGCCGCCTGGATGGTGCGCTGAGCCGGGGTCTGCTCATCGGTGCTCGGCGGACCGGCCGGGGCCGGGGTGGTGGTGCCGCCGTCTTCCTTCATCGCCTTGGCTTCGCTCTTGAGGATCCGGGCGGACTTGCCGAGGGAGCGCGCCATGTCCGGAAGCTTCTTCGCGCCGAACAGCAGGATGATGACGACGAGGATGAGAATGATCTCGGGAGCTCCGAGCCTTCCGAACATAAGTCTTTACCTTCTCACCGAGGCTGCATGGTCGGGGTGCTGGCCGATCGATCGGACGTGTGTCCGGTCATCGTGATGTCAGCGATCGTAACGCTCAGGGGTAAACGCGGGGCAATCCCTGTGCGTACTCCCAGTTCGCGGCCCGCGCCTCGTTCTCCGGGCTGCGCCCCTGAGGGTACCTGGCCGCCGTGACAAGTCGACAGGCTGGCGTGACGCATTGCTTATCCATGGAACGACTCATACCGCGTCCATGGAACGTGCCGCACCGACCGCGGCTCTTTCCAGGTCGTCGGAGGCTGAGCTGATACGGCGGGCGGAATCGGCGACCTGGCGGCCCAGACGCTCCGCCTCCAGGAAGACACGGACGGCGAGAACCCCGAGAACCGTGATTCCCAGGAAACCCGCGGCGATCGCAAACATCGGCCAGAACATGACGCCGACCCTAGTACCCCGGGCAGGTCCCAGAGGGTGACAGGTCCCGGAGGGGACAGGTCCTAGAGGGTGGAGTGCAGCCGCAGCGTGCGGACCCCGCCCCCGGTGAGGAGTTCGACGATGCGTTCTCCGGCGGGCTTGCGGACGGCCGACCCGCACGCGGGGCAGGTGAACGAGTAGAACGTCGTGCGGCTGCTGGCGCCGATGGCCAGGCGCAGGGCACCGGGCGTGAGCTCGAAGCCGGCCCGGCAGTCGGGGCAGGCGGCCTTGAACATCACCTCGACCACCCGGCGCATCCCGGCGAAGGCCGTCCCCACCGACATCTCCGGCACGCCCGGAGCCGATCCGGCCCGTCCCGCCGTACCCGTGGCCGACCCGGCGCGCCCCGGCGCCCCCGCCCGCCGCACGGAACCCGGCTTCTCCGGGCTCCCCGGCCTTCCCTGCGCACCAGACGACGTCCTCAAATCCCCTGCTCCCGCCCTTCGTACGGCCTGTCCGGGACCGCCCCGAGCCCGTCCGGCCCGTCGTAGGCGGCGAGCGCCTCGCGGGCCGCGCTGCGGGCGCTGTCCGCGAGAGCCTGCGGCGAGACGATCCGGCCGTCACCGCCGAGACGCAGGGCCAGCCGCCGCAGCGACGTGGGATCGGGGGTCCGCAAGGTGATACGCAGCCCGCCGTCCGGCAGCTCATCCGCGCTGTCGTGCGGGTAGTACTCGGCGACCCAGCGTCCGCCGGGACTCACCTCGACGACCACCTCCGGATCCTCGGCCGCGGGCTGGACCAGCCCCTCGGACAGGTCCCGCAGCTCGATCTCGGGCGGCGCGGACGGCTCGTCCAGGATGCGGATCTCGGCGACCCGGTCGAGCCGGAAGGTCCGGCGCGCCTCGGAGCGGCGGCACCAGGCCTCCACATAGGTGTGGCCGACGCTGACCAGGCGGATCGGGTCGATCTCGCGTTCGCTCAGCTCGTCCCGCGAGGGCGAGTAGTAGCGGATCCACAGCCGGCGCCGCTCGGAGATCGCCCGGTCCACGTCGGCGAAGACGCCGCCCTCGGACTCGAAGGTCACCGAGAGCCGGGAACTGGCACCCGCCGCCTCGCCCGAGGCGGCCTCCACCTTGGCGGTGGCCCGCAGCAGCGCCTGCCGGTCGCCCTCGCGCAGGCCGGGCAGGGTGGACACCGCGCGGGCGGCCACCAGCAGCGCGGTCGCCTCGTCGGCGGCGATCCGCAGCGGCTCGGCGACGTCGTCCGGGTTGTGCCACCAGATCCGGTCGCCGTCGGTGTCGATGTCGAGCAGATCCCCGCCGCGGAAACTGGTCCCGCACAGCGGCAGCACGTCGAGGTCGGAGATCAGCTCGTCCTCGGTGATCCCGAAGGCGCGGGCGACATCACCGACCCGGGCGCCGGGGCGCTCGCGCAGATACGTCACCAGCGAGAGCATCCGCCGGGTCTGGTCGATCGCGTTCGTGGGCCTGGCCGGTTTTCCTGCCACTTTCTTACTTTTCCCCTCAGCCCTTGGCCACGGCGCGCAGCCGGTCGACCACATCGGCCCGCAGTTCGGCGGGCTCCAAGACCACCACGTCCGGCCCGAACTCGACGAGCCAGGCGTCCAGACCGTGCCCGTACGGAATCTCCAGCTCGTCCCAGCCGTCGCCCAGTTCCCGTACGGAGACGGCCTTGGAGCGCAGCGGGTAGCCGGCGCCGGAACGCAGCCGGATCAGCGCGGAGCGGTCGGTGATCTCCCCCGCCCAGCCGGCCACCGTCTCGCGCACGGTCACGACGTCGGGGACCTCGGCGGTGTAGCGGCCCGCACGCGCGCGGACCTTGCCGGTGATCCGGGAGAGCCTGAAGACGCGCTCGGCGCCGCGGTCACGGTCCCAGCCCGCGAGATACCAGTGGCCGCGCCAGCACTCCAGGGCCCAGGGCTCGACATGCCGGGTCCCGGGCTGCGCCGCGTTGGCCTTGCGGTAGTCGAAGACGACCGGGCGACGGTCGCGGCAGGCGAGCATCAGGGGCTCGAAGGCCGCCTCGTGGACGGGGATGTGCGGTTCGAGGGCGCCGTGGGACCCGTACGGGTCCACGTCCTCGGGCAGACCCGCGGCGCGCAGCTTCTGGAGCGCGCCGCTCGCGGCCCCGGCCAGCCGTGCCTGCTGCCAGACCTTGGCGGCCAGACCGAGGGCGGCGGCCTCCTCGGCGTCGAGGGTGATCGGCGGCAGGCGGTTGCTGTCGCGGCGGGCGAGGTAGCCGACGTCGCCGTCGAGGTTCTCCACCGTCTCGATGACCAGGCCGAGTTCGCGCAGATCGTCCTTGTCCCGCTCGAACATCCGGTTGAAGGCGTCATCCGATCCGGCTTCGAGGTAGGCCTCGATGGACCCGCGGAGTTCCCGCTTGCTGAGCGGCCGCCGCGTCCCGAGCAGACACAGTGCGAGGTTCATCAGCCGCTCGGCCTTGGCAATGGCCATCGACGCCCTTCCTATGGTGCTTCCGACCGATGACCGTACCGCTCCGGGGTGTCGCGGCAAAAGCCGAGGGCCCATGCCCGGACGGACATGGGCCCCAGATGATCCGATCCGGATCGGATCCAGTACGCCGTGATCAGACCGCGATCAGGTCGACCACGAAGATCAGCGTCTCACCGGGCTTGATCGCCGGGGTCGGGCTCTGGTCGCCGTAGGCGAGGCGGGCGGGGATGGTCAGCTGGCGACGGCCACCGACCTTCATGCCCTGCACGCCCTGGTCCCAGCCCTTGATGACACGGCCGCCACCGAGCGGGAACTTGAACGGGGCGCCCCGGTTCCAGCTCGCGTCGAACTCCTCACCCGTGCTGAACGACACACCCACGTAGTGCACCGTGACGTTCTGACCCGACTTGGCCTCGGGGCCGTCGCCCTCCCAGATGTCCTTGATCTCAAGGTCCACCGGCGGCTGGCCCTCGGGGAAATCGATCTCGGGCTTCTCGATGCTCACGTCTTTGCTCCTGCTTTGTGTACGTAAGGACAACATGGACAGTCTCGCATCCCCGGAGGGTTACATCTTCGCCAGGATGTCGACCGAGAAGACGAGAGTGGAGTCCTTCTTGATACCGCTGCCGGCCGGCGGGTTGTCGCCGTAGCCCAGAGCCGGCGGAATCACGATGAGGACACGGCTGCCCACCTTCTTGCCGGTCAGCCCCTGCGCCCAGCCCTTGACGACCTGCTGCAGCGAGAACGACGTCAGCTGACCCCGCTTGTACGTCGAGTCGAACTCCTTGCCGCTGTCCCACAGCACACCCTCGTACTGCACCAGGACACTGCTGTCGGCCTTGACCTCGTCGCCGTCGCCCTCGATCACGTAGTTCGCCACGAGCTTCGTGGGAGCGGCCTTCTTCGGCACCGTGATCTTGGGAGCGGCACCGTCCGTGTTCGTGCCGACCGTCGGCAGCGAGGCGTCCTCCTGCGGCACGTTCTTGCCCTTGGCGGAGCTCTTGGAGTTGAACGTGTCCTCGATGTCCACCACGAACACCAGCGTGTCCGTGCCCTTGATACCCGCCTGCGCGTTGCCCTCCGAGCCATAACCCCAGGTCGGCGGCACCGCCATCTCGACGCGGCTGCCGGTCTTCTTGCCGACCAGACCATAACGCCAGCCGTCGATGATGCCGCCCTGCGCCAGCTGGATGACCAGCGGCGTCCCCCGGTCGTAGGAGTTGTCGAAGACCTTCGCCGTGGCCCAGATCTGACCCAGGTAATTGGCCTGGATGTAGTCGTTCTCCGCGACCGTCTTCCCGTTGCCCGCGATCACCGTCCGGACCGCGAGGTCCTTCGACGGCTCACCCGTGCCCTTGGCCACGGTCGGCTTCTCACCGAACTTCGTACCGGCCGTGATCGCCGGCAGCGGACCGTCGACGATCTTCGGCGGAGGCGGAGCGGACGCCGCGGCCGAGGCCGAGGGCGACGGGGTCTTGCTGGACTTCGCCGTGTCTGACTTGCCGTCGTCACCGCATCCGGCGAGCGTGACCAGTCCAGCGGGTACGGAGAGGAGGAGTGAGCGTCGGCGCACGGTAGGAGCCTCGTATCGGTCGATCTTGGTGGATGGCGTGCGCGCAACTCTACGACGTGCGCGGGGCGCCGTACGGAAAACGTACGGCGCCCCGCGTTGCGTTCCGCGCCACCCACGGAACTCCCGGCTCACATTCCGGCGATGAGCTTCTCCACCCGGTCGTCCACCGAACGGAACGGGTCCTTGCACAACACCGTGCGCTGCGCCTGATCGTTGAGCTTCAGGTGCACCCAGTCGACGGTGAAGTCCCGCCGCTGCTCCTGGGCCCGCCGGATGAAGTCACCGCGCAGACGCGCCCGAGTGGTCTGCGGCGGCACCGACTTGCCCTCGAAGATCTTCAAGTCGTTGCAGATCCGAGCGGCTTGCCCCTTCCTCTCCAGCAGGTAGTACAGGCCACGACGGCGGTGGATGTCGTGGTAGGCGAGGTCTATCTGCGCGACCCGGGGGTGCGACATGGTCATGTTGTGCTTCGCCCGGTACCGCTCGATGAGCTGGTACTTCATCACCCAGTCGATCTCGGTACCGATCCGGTCGAGGTCCTCGGCCTCGATCGAGTCGAGCACACGGCCCCACAGTTCGAGGACCTGTTCGACGGTCCCGGTGCGGATACCGCGGCGCTCACAGAAGTCCACGGCCTTCTCGTAGTACTCGCGCTGCACCTCCAGCGCGGAGGCCTCACGGCCGCTGGCCAGGCGCACCTTCCGGCGGCCCGTGATGTCATGACTGACCTCGCGGATCGCCCGAATGGGGTTCTCCAGAGTCAGGTCGCGCATGACGGTGCCCGCCTCGATCATGCGCAGCACGAGGTCCGTGGCACCGACCTTGAGGAGCATCGTCGTCTCGGACATGTTCGAGTCGCCGACGATCACGTGCAGACGGCGATAGCGCTCGGCGTCCGCGTGCGGCTCGTCACGCGTGTTGATGATGGGCCGGGACCGGGTCGTCGCCGAGCTGACGCCCTCCCAGATGTGCTCAGCCCGCTGGCTGACGCAGTACACGGCACCGCGCGGAGTCTGCAGCACCTTGCCCGCACCGCACAGCAACTGCCTCGTGACCAGGAACGGAATGAGAATGTCCGCGAGCCGGGAGAACTCCCCGTGCCGGGCCACCAGATAGTTCTCGTGGCACCCGTAGGAGTTTCCTGCCGAGTCGGTGTTGTTCTTGAACAGATAGACGTCGCCCGCGATCCCTTCCTCGTGCAGGCGTCGTTCGGCGTCTACCAGGAGACCTTCGAGAATGCGCTCGCCGGCCTTGTCGTGGGTGACGAGCTCCGTCACGTTGTCACATTCGGGTGTCGCGTATTCCGGATGTGATCCCACGTCGAGATAAAGGCGGGCACCGTTCCGCAGAAAGACATTGCTGCTGCGGCCCCATGACACGACACGGCGGAAGAGGTACCGCGCCACCTCGTCGGGAGACAGACGACGCTGTCCCCTGAACGTACACGTGACGCCGTACTCGTTCTCCAGCCCGAAAATGCGGCGGTCCATGACTGAACATTACGCCCGATCCCCTGAGCTGAAACGGGGTTCGACGGCTCGGTTTGGATCATTTTCCGATGAAGCCGCAACGACCCCGCCCCTCCCGGTAGCTGCGAGGACCCGGCCCGTGGCCAGCAGAACCACCAGCGCGGCGGCACCCGCGACCCCCGGAACGGCGAACGCCCGCCCCGCCCCGCCCCACTCCACGACCGGCCCCGCGACACCCGTTCCCACCGAAGCACCCACGGTGAACGTCGTCACAAGCCAGGAAAAAGCCTCGGTGACCGTACCGGTGGGCGCGTGCCGGTCCACCAGCACGAAGGCACACGCGATGCTCGGCGCGAGGAACACCCCGGCAAGCGTCGCCAGCCCCGTCATGGCCACCGGACCCGGCACCAGCACCAGCGGGACGTAACACACCGCCAGAAGGGCCACCAGCACCCGCAGTCGCCGCTCCGGCGCCCCGCCCCAGCGACGCGCGCCGTAGACCACACCGCCCAGCAGCGCCCCGAGCCCGATGCCCGCCATCAGCCAGCCGTACACCACGTCCCCACCGTGCGCGTCGGCGTACGACACCGCCGCCACCGTGATCGAACCGAGCGCGATCCCGATGAACAGGAACGCCCCGAGCAGGGCCAGCAGCCCCGGCGAACGCAGAGCGCCCAGCCAGTGCGCCTCGCGCGGAGCCGAACGCCACGCGCGCGAAGGCTCCGAGACGACCACGGAGAGGGCACCCAGGACACCGATGACGGCCAGGATCAGCAGGGCGGCCTGCGCGGACCAGAGCGACACGCACAGCGTCACCAGCAAGGGCCCGACGGTGAACATGACCTCCTGCGCCACCGCGTCCATCGCGTACGCGGTGTGCACCTGCTCCTCCTTGCCCAGCACGGAGGGCCACAGCGCCCGCAGGCCGCCTTCCAGGGGCGGCGTGAAGAGCCCGGCCACGGCCATCGCGGCGCAGGCGAGCGCCACCGGCTCCGTTCCGGCCAGGGCGAAGACGCCCATGCCGAGCGCCGAGACGACCGCGGCGGGCAGCTGCACCCGGGGCTGGCCGTACAGGTCCACGAGCCGGCCGAGCAGCGGCTGCCCGACCGCGTTGGCCACCCCGTACACGGCCGCGAGCGCGCCCGCCAGGCTGTACGTACCGCCCCCGGCCCGCACGAACAGCACGACGGCGATGGCCGCCGTGGCGTTCGGCAGCCGCCCCACCAGCGTCCCCGCGAGCAGCCTGGCGGCATGCCTCGCCCTGAGGATCTCCAGGTATCCCGCGGCCATGACGTGCCCTTCCGGTAGCGCGCGACGTCCAAGTGTTACGTATAACGTCTCCCTCAATACGTACCATGTGCGCTGACCGGGAGTCCAGACGAAGGAGCAGGCCCACGGTGGCAAGAGGTAGCACGCGCCCCACCAGCCGGGACGTCGCCGAGGCCGCCGGGGTCTCCCAGGCAGCCGTCTCCCTCGTCCTGGGCGACAAGTGGCGCGGCCGCGTCTCCGCCACGACCGCCGACCGCGTCCGCGACGCGGCCCAGGAACTCGGCTACCGCCCCAACCTGGCCGCCCGCAACCTCCGCCTCGGCCGCACCCGCACCGTCCTGCTGGTCGTCCCCGCCCTCACCACCGAATTCTTCGCGGGCGTCTACACCGGCGCCGCCCGCGTCGCAGCCCAGCACGGCTTCGGAGTCGTCCTCTACCCCTCCCCCGAAGGCATCGGCCCCGCCCGCGACCCCTTCGGCTCCGCCCAGGCCGCCCTCGACGGCGTCATCGCCTCCTCCATGGCGGCCGACGCCCTCACCGCGATCCGCGGCGACCAGCTCCCCCTCGTCATGCTCGACAGCGACCCCGCCGGCAGCCAGGGCGCCGCCACCGTCAACCTCGACATCGCCGACGGCGTACGCCAGGTCACCGACCACCTCCTGGCACTCGGCCACCGCCGCTTCCTGCACCTCGCGGCCGACATCCCCTCCTGGACCTTCGAGGTCCGCGCCCGCGAACTGGCCTCCTGCCTCGTCGAAGTCCCCGGGACCAGCCTGCGGGTCGCCCGCGCCCCCATCTCCTTCGAAGACGCCCTGGCCGCCGCCCAGACCGCACTCTCCACCCCGGGACCCCGCCCCACCGCGATCGTCTGCGACGACGACAAACTCGCCGCGGGCGCCTACAAGGCCGCCCGCCGCCTCGGCCTGCGCATCCCCGACGACATCTCCGTCACCGGACTCGACGACCTCGCCCTGGCCCGCGCCCTCGACCCCGAACTCACCACCGTCCGCCTGGACGCCGAACGGTTCGGCGAACAGGGCATGAAAGCCCTCCTGGCCGTCCTCGACGGCCGCACGCCCCCGCAGGAGGACATCCCCGTCGAACTCGTCGTACGAGGCTCCACGGCCCCTCCTGGCACCTAGGCCCTCGCCTCCCACCGCATACGGAAGGGGCCGCACCGGTCTGCACCGGGGCGGCCCCTTCCGTATAACACCCGAACGGGCACGAGGTCCGACCACGACCTCACTCGTCGTCGTCGGCGTCCTCGGCCTCCGTCGCCGTCTCCGCGCCCCCGGCCTCCAGCAACCGGGACAACTGACGGCCCACGATCCGCTTGAACTTCCGCTGCTGCGGCCGCGTCCGGTCCAGCACCGCGACCTCCAGCCGCTCCGCCGGAATCTCCCGCTCGCCACCGTTCGGCTCCCGGGACAGCGACTGGACAGCCAGCTTCAGCGCCTCGGCCAGCGACATGCCGTCCTGGTGCTGCGTATCCAGATACGTACTGATCTGCTCGGCGTTACCGCCGACCGCGACCGAGCCGTGCTCGTCCACGATCGAACCGTCGTGCGGCAGCCGGTAGATCTGGTCACCGTCGGGCGTCTCCCCGACCTCGGCGACCACCAGCTCCACCTCGTACGGCTTCTCGGCCGCCGACGAGAAGATCGTGCCCAGCGTCTGGGCGTAGACATTCGCCAGACCACGAGCGGTCACATCGGCACGGTCGTACGTGTAGCCGCGCAGATCGGCGTAACGCACACCGCCGATCCGCAGGTTCTCGTACTCGTTGTACTTACCGGCGGCCGCGAAGCCGATCCGGTCGTAGATCTCGCTGAACTTGTGCAGCGCGCGGGACGGGTTCTCGCCGACGAACACGATGCCGTCGGCGTACTGCAGCACGACCAGGCTGCGGCCACGGGCGATGCCCTTGCGGGCGTACTCCGCCCGGTCGGCCATCGCCTGCTGGGGTGAGACATAGAACGGCGTCGACACCGGCTATCCGTCCCTTTCTGTCGAAGTCACTGGATCACCTGGAAGAGAGACGGACGTTCAGTACAGCGCGGCACGCGGGCCGTCGGGCTGCTGGAGCCGCGCCTCCAGGATCACGCGCGCGATCTCGGAGGACTCCTCGTCCGTGAGCCGGCGGAAGCCGCTCTCGGTGATCACGGTGACGATCGGGTAGATCCGGCGCGCGACATCGGGACCACCGGTCGCCGAGTCGTCGTCGGCCGCGTCGTAGAGGGCCTGGATGACCAGCGTCGTCGCCTGGTCCTCCGTCAGATCCCTGGCGTAGAGCTTCTTCATGGCACCGCGCGCGAAGAGCGAACCGGAGCCCGTGGCCGCGTAGCCGTGCTCCTCGGAGCGGCCGCCGGTGACGTCGTAGGAGAAGATGCGGCCCTTGCCGCGGTCCACGTCGTAGCCCGCGAACAGGGGGACCACGGCCAGGCCCTGCATGGCCATGCCGAGGTTGGAACGGATCATCGTGGACAGGCGGTTCGCCTTGCCCTCCAGGGAGAGCTGCGCGCCCTCCACCTTCTCGAAGTGCTCCAGCTCCAGCTGGAACAGCTTCACCATCTCCACGGCCAGGCCCGCCGTGCCGGCGATGCCCACCGCCGAGTACTCGTCGGCCGGGAAGACCTTCTCGATGTCGCGCTGGGCGATGACGTTCCCCATCGTGGCCCGCCGGTCACCGGCGAGGACGACCCCGCCGGGGAACGTGACGGCGACGATCGTCGTGCCGTGCGGGGCCTCGATCACACCCTGGACGGGCGGCAGTTGCCGCTTGCCCGGGAGCATCTCCGGCTGGTGCTCGGAGAGGAAGTCCATGAAGGACGACGACCCGGGCGTCAGGAAGGCAGCCGGTAGACGCCCGGTGCTACGAGTGTTGGCTTCCACGCGTTTCCTTCCAGGTATGTCGCAGCCCGTCTCATGACGTCGGGCCGATCCTTGAACTGCCCCAGTGCGGCGTTGCAGCTGAAGCACAGTACGCCTCGGACCCTACCCGTCTGGTGACAGTGATCCACATGTTCGGCAGGGGCGGTTAGGCAGATACAGCAGATTCCCCGCTGCTCCGCGACCATCGCGTCCAACTCGACTGGCGTGAGGCCGTACTTGCGCTGGAAATAGCTGGTCCGGTTCCGCTCCGCACGGCACTCACGGCAGTAGCTCGCCCAGCCGTCCGAGGAGGACTTGTTGCGCTCCCACGCGGAGTGCGGTTTCACGACCTGGCACTGCGGGCAGCGCTTGTGGCCCCGCGGTACAGGCACCTTGACCCGTACCGTTCTGCCCTTGGCCTCCTGGCGCTGCCGGTAGTACTCCGCGGAGCATTCCCGGCAGTACGCCTGGAGACCGTCGGACATCGACCTGTTGCTCGCGAAGGCCGCCCGCGGTTTGTTCTGCTTACACCGCGAGCAGCTTCGCGTTTCCACTTCTTCAGCCACGTTCGGCTCGAACCTTCGATTCGATGGAAAAAGTGGCTTACTGCCCGCCCTTCTGAACGAAGGACCTCACGAAATCCTCGGCGTTCTCTTCGAGTACATCGTCAATCTCGTCAAGAACCGAGTCGACGTCGTCGCTCAGCTTTTCCTGGCGTTCCTTGAGGTCGTCGGTCGCCTGCGCGTCCTGTGTCTGCTCCTCGGCCTCCTCGGTGGAACGCGTCGCCTTCTGCTGTCCGCCGCCGGTGTCCTTGGTCGCCATAACCCTCACCCCGCTCGGTTCGACGTTCTTGATCAGACCCTACAAGCAGGGTCCGACATCGGCCCCGCAGTTGCCACAACGTACGGGGACCACCTCGATGATTCCCGTAACGCCGGGTATTCCACCCTGTCCGGCCGGTGCCGTCCCGGGGGAAGCTCAGTTGCCCGACAGCACCCTGACCAGGTCCTCGGCCGTACGGCAGCGGTCCAGGAGTGCCTTGACGTGATTACGCGTTCCGCGAAGCGGCTCCAGGGTTGGGACGCGCTGGAGCGAGTCCCGGCCGGGCAGGTCGAAGATCACCGAGTCCCAGGAGGCCGCCGCCACGTCGTCCGCGTACTGTTCCAGGCAGCGCCCGCGGAAGTAGGCGCGGGTGTCCTCCGGCGGTGTCGTACGGGCCCGCTCGACCTCGCCCTCGTCCAGCAGGCGCTTGATCCTGCCCCGGGCGGCCAGACGGTTGTAGAGGCCCTTCTCGGCCCGTACGTCGGCGTACTGGAGGTCGACCAGGTGCAGCCGGGCGGCGTCCCAGTCGAGGTCGTCGCGGCGCCGGTAGCCCTCCATGAGCTCCCGCTTGGCGACCCAGTCGAGCTCTCCGGCGAGGCTCATCGGGTCGTTCTCCAGGCGGTTCAGGGTGTCCTCCCAGCGCAGGAGGACGTCCTTGGTCTGCTCGTCGGCGTCCGCCCCGAACCGCTCCTCCACGTATTTGCGCGACAGCTCGAAGTACTCCATCTGCAGTTGCACGGCGGTGAGCGTGCGGCCGCTGCGGAGCGTGACCAGGCGCTTGAGGGTCGGGTCGTGGGAGACCTGGTGGAGGGTGCGTACGGGCTGGTCGACGGCCAGGTCGACGGCGATGAAGCCGTCCTCGATCATGGAGAGGACCAGTGCCGTCGTACCCAGCTTGAGGTAGGTCGAGATCTCGGAGAGGTTGGCGTCTCCGATGATCACGTGCAGCCGGCGGTACTTCTCGGCGTCGGCGTGCGGTTCGTCGCGGGTGTTGATGATGGGGCGCTTGAGGGTCGTCTCCAGGCCTACCTCGACCTCGAAGTAGTCGGCGCGCTGGCTGAGCTGGAAGCCGTGCTCGTGTCCGTCCTGGCCGATGCCGACGCGGCCCGCTCCGGTGACGACCTGGCGTGAGACGAAGAACGGCGTGAGGTGCCGCACGATGTCCGAGAAGGGGGTCTCCCGCTTCATCAGGTAGTTCTCGTGCGTGCCGTAGGAGGCGCCCTTGTTGTCGGTGTTGTTCTTGTAGAGGTGGATCGGCTGGGCGCCGGGAAGCTGGGCGGCGCGCTCCGCGGCCTCGGCCATGATGCGCTCGCCGGCCTTGTCCCACAGGACGGCGTCCCGCGGGTTGGTGACTTCGGGGGAGCTGTATTCCGGGTGTGCGTGGTCGACGTACAGCCGTGCACCGTTGGTGAGGATGACATTGGCCAGGCCGATGTCCTCGTCGGTGAGCTGGCTGGTGTCGGCGGCCTCCCGGGCGAGGTCGAAGCCTCGCGCGTCCCGCAGCGGGTTCTCCTCCTCGAAGTCCCAGCGGGCGCGGCGCGCCCGGTGCATCGCCGCCGCGTAGGCGTTGACGATCTGGGACGAGGTGAGCATGGCATTGGCGTTGGGGTGACCGGGGACGGAGATCCCGTACTCCGTCTCGATGCCCATTACTCGCCGTACGGTCATGCGGCCCTCCTTGCCCGGCGGCGCCCTCGGTCGGGGGCGCTGCTCAAGTACCGCTGGCGCTCCGGTGCGTGTGCGGTGCCCGTCCCCGCACTGCGCGACTCGGCGGTACGAAAGAGCCTAGAACGCCTTTGCGCTGGTGGGGAGATCATTTGCGTCATTGCTGTGCTCCGGCCTTGTCCTGAAAAACAGTCGGCTGCGGGTACCCGCCGAGGGCACCCGCAGCCGCCCTGTCTTTTACAGGTACTGACCGGTGTTGGCCACCGTGTCGATGGAGCGTCCGGTGTCCGCGCCCTGCTTTCCAGTGATGAGCGTACGGATATAGACGATCCGTTCGCCCTTCTTTCCGGAGATCCTGGCCCAGTCGTCGGGGTTGGTGGTGTTCGGCAGGTCCTCGTTCTCCTTGAACTCGTCCACGCATGCCTGGAGGAGGTGGGAGACCCTGAGGCCCTTCTGGCTGTGCTCCAAGAAGTCCTTGATGGCCATCTTCTTGGCGCGGCCCACGATGTTCTCGATCATGGCGCCGGAATTGAAGTCCTTGAAGTAAAGGACTTCCTTGTCACCGTTGGCGTAGGTGACCTCCAGGAAGCGGTTCTCCTCCGATTCGGCGTACATCTGCTCCACGGCTGTCTGGATCATGCCGTGGACGGTGGCCGCCCTGTCGCCGCCGTGCTCTCCGACGTCTTCGGAGTGCAGGGGGAGGCGCTCGGTGAGGTACTTCTGGAAGATGTCCTTCGCCGCTTCGGCGTCGGGGCGCTCGATCTTGATCTTCACGTCGAGCCGGCCGGGCCGCAGGATGGCGGGGTCGATCATGTCCTCGCGGTTCGAGGCGCCGATGACCACCACGTTCTGCAGGCCTTCCACGCCGTCGATCTCGGCGAGCAGCTGCGGGACGATGGTGTTCTCCACGTCCGAGCTGACGCCCGATCCACGGGTGCGGAAGAGGGATTCCATCTCGTCGAAGAAGACGATGACGGGTGTGCCCTCGCTGGCCTTCTCCCGGGCACGCTGGAAGACGAGGCGGATCTGCCGCTCGGTCTCGCCGACGTACTTGTTCAGGAGCTCGGGGCCCTTGATGTTGAGGAAGAAGCTCTTGCCGGTGGCCTGTCCGGTCACTTCGGCGACCTTCTTGGCCAGTGAGTTGGCCACGGCCTTGGCGATGAGCGTCTTTCCGCATCCGGGGGGTCCGTAGAGCAGGACTCCCTTGGGCGGGCGCAGTTCGTGTTCCTTGAAGAGGTCGGGGTAGAGGTACGGGAGCTCGACCGCGTCGCGGATCATCTCGATCTGGCCGCCCAGACCGCCGATCTGCTCGTAGCCGATGTCCGGGACCTCTTCGAGGACGAGTTCCTCGACCTCGCTCTTGGGAACGATCTCGTAGACGTAGCCGGAACGGGGTTCGAGGAGGAGGGCGTCTCCGGGACGGATATTGACGTCCAGGAGTGGTTCGGCGAGCCGTACCACCCGTTCCTCGTCGGTGTGCCCCTGTACGAGGGCGCGCTCGCCGTCCTCCAGGATCTCCTTGAGGGTGACGATGTCGCCGACGCTCTCGTACTCCATGGCCTCGACCACGTTGAGGGCTTCGTTGAGCATCACTTCCTGGCCGCGCCTGAGCTCGTCGAGCTCGACGCTGGGGCTGACGTTCACCCGGAGCTTGCGGCCCCCGGTGAAGATGTCGGCCGTGCCGTCCTCGTTCGCCGTGAGGAAGACACCGAAGCCGGCCGGCGGCTGTGCGAGCCGGTCGACCTCCTCCTTGAGGGCCACGATCTGGTCGCGGGCCTCACGGAGTGTGTTCGCCAGTCGTTCGTTCTGTGCGGACACGCCTGCCAGGTTGGTCTGCAACTCGACGATCCGCTCTTCGAGAATCCTCGTGTGTCGCGGAGAGTCGGCGAGCTTGCGTCGCAGGACGGCGATCTCCTGCTCAAGGTAGGCAATCTGCCCGGCGGGGTCATCGGACCCTCTTCCCGGGCGGATGCCGCGGTTCATGTCGTCGTCGTGGGCTGCCACGGTCCTCACCTCCTCCAAGGGGAGCTGGACGCTTCCAGACCCTACCTGGGTGGGTGTCGATTGAAACCCCTAGATCACAAAGACTGTCGGGGTGTGTCCGATCTTCACCCTTGCGCTCTCCCTCACGCCAGGGGAATACCCACCGAACATGATTGGGAAGCGGGCAGAGGTAGGGTCGAAGTGTTCAACACCCGTCAGAGCTGGCCCGATTCCCCAGTCTTCGGTCCGCTCGACGCAGAAAACGGCAGGAGAAATGACCGTGCAGCAGGAGGCCGGAGTCGACGGCGAGGCGCTTGAGGTCTGGATCGACCAGGATCTCTGTACCGGCGACGGGATCTGTGTCCAGTACGCGCCCGAGGTCTTTGAGCTGGACATTGACGGCCTGGCCTATGTGAAGAGCGCCGATGACGAGCTTCTGCAGGCCGTGGGGGCCACAACGCCCGTGCCCCTGCCGCTTCTGCGCGACGTGGCGGACTCGGCGAAGGAGTGTCCGGGGGACTGCATCCATGTCCGTCGCGTTTCGGACAAGGTCGAGATCTTCGGTCCGGACGCGGAGTGACCGTTCGGGCACCCCGCGTCATCGTGTGACCGGTTCCTCACACCCTCCGCGTCGCGGAGGGTGTTGTCTTTTGTTCGGGTGTTGCGCCGGGGGCGCGCTCAGGCACCGCGCGCTTCGGACGGTGTCGAGCGGATGAACGCGCCGTTCTTCCACTGCCACTTGGCGTTCTGCCTCAGGTCGGGGCAGCAACTCGGTACGTCGGCCGAGGAGTAGCCGAGGAGCGTGGCGGTGACGTCTCCGTCGCTGACCGCGAAGTCCGTGACGCTGAGCCGGTCCTTGGGATCGATCAGGGTCGCGACGACCCGGGGCCGCTGCGCTCCCTCGGCCTGGGTGAGGACGTAGACGCCGCTGGGCGGGGTGCCCGAGCCGGCGTCGCAGCGGACGACGGCCACGGTCTCCGGGCGGCCGTCGCCGTCCAGGTCTCCGGAGGCCTTCTTCTCGACGAGGACCTTGACGGGTCCGCAGACGATCGGGAAGTCGACGCCGGTGGGGTCGGGGGCTGCCGCCGGGGCCGCCGGTGCCGTCGCCGCGCTGGGGCCCGCGCCGGGCTGGGCCGCCCTCGCCGGATCGGGCTGGACGAGGGAGGACAGCGCCACGACTCCGGCGACGGCGGTGGCCGTGGCGACCCACTGGATGGGGCTGGTCTGTGTGTGTGCCAGTTCCGGGACAACGGATTGCTGCACTTGGGGTTTCTCCCGCGAGGGCTGTGCCGGTGGGGTGGGTGTCCCGCATGGTGCCACACGTCACAGGCTGGTGGAACGGCGGGGTCCGGACTTGTGAGGCGTTCCGGCGCGGTCTTCGGCGGGGACTCCGTACGGCTCCGGCCGAGGCGTCGGGAGGGGTCCGGAGGAGTGCGCCGCCCGCCGGGTCCCGGCGGGCCGTGGCGCTGCGGTCGCGGGCATGGCGGGCCGGACGGGGCTCGGGGGTGATTCGGTCCGGGGACGCGTGGGTGAGGGGCGTGTACGGGGCTGCCCGTCGGCGGCGTCGGCCGCCCACGGGCAGCGGGCCGGCTGCGACTGGGGGCCTGCGGCGGACTGCGAGCCGGCGGTGCCGCTCAGGCCCGCTGCCCGGCCGGAGACAGTGCCTGAGGAGCCCCGGCGTCGCTCCGCCGCGGCCCTGTGGCAGGTGCGTGCCGCGGGCATTCCGGAAGGCATTCCGGTAAGCCTGTCGGCGTGCTCCGCGGGCACCCCGGCCCCCGGTCCGCCGGCGGACCGCCGGGCTCTCGCCCGGCGCACCTGGTCGCCTCCTGGCCGGCCTCGCCCGCGGACCTCACGACCCGTCGGCCGCCTTGTGAACGGCCTTGCGAACGGTCCGTCGGCCGGGCTCGGGAGGCCGGTCGTCTCGGCTTCCCGGGTCCGTCCACCGGTTCCTGGTGGCGGGTCAGCCGGTGTGTCAACGCAGAAGCACTGTGGCCGAGTTCCCGGAGGGTTCCGGGAACTCGGCCACAGGCGTGGTGCGTTGGGTACGTCAGCGGGCGGCGCCGCCGTCGGCGTTCGGGCCGGAGTAGTCCTCGCCGTAGGCGCCCTTGGCGGGGCGGCGGCGGCGCATGGGCGGCTCGACGCCGTCCGCGAGGCGGCGGGCGGTCAGCAGGAAGCCGGTGTGGCCGATCATGCGGTGGTCCGGGCGGACGGCCAGGCCCTCGATGTGCCAGTTGCGGATCATCGATTCCCAGGCGGTCGGCTCGTTGAAGCAGCCGATCTCGCGGATGGATTCAACGGTCCGGGCGAGCTGGGTGGTCGTCGCCACGTAGCAGCAGAGGATGCCGCCGGGGACGAGTGCCTTGGAGACGGCCTCCAGGCACTCCCAGGGAGCGAGCATGTCGAGGATGACCCGGTCGACGTCGGCGTCGCTCAGGTTGTCCTGGAGGTCGCCGACGGTGAGCTGCCAGGCGGGGTGGGGTCCGCCGAAGTAGCGCTCCACGTTCTGCTGGGCGATCTCGGCGAAGTCCTCGCGGCGCTCGTAGGAGTGCAGCATGCCCTGGTCACCGATGGCGCGCAGCAGGAAGCTGCTCAGCGAGCCGGAGCCGACTCCCGCTTCCACGACGCGGGCGCCGGGGAAGATGTCGGCGAAGGCCAGGATCTGCCCCGCGTCCTTGGGGTAGACCACGGCGGCGCCGCGGGGCATGGACAGGACGTAGTCGGGGAGCAGGGGGCGCAGCGCGAGATAGGCGACGTTTCCCGTGGTGCGGACAACGCTGCCCTCGGGAGCGCCGATCAGCTCGTCGTGGGGGAAGGAACCCTTGTGGGTGTGGAAGTTCTTCCCGGCCTCGAGCGTGAACGTGTAGTGGCGGCCCTTGGGGTCGGTCAGCTGAACCTGGTCCCCGACCTTGAAGGGCCCGCGCCTGCGGGCGGCACCGGTCGGTTCGGACATGTGAACAGCCTACCGGTCCCCGACGGGGCCGCCGACCACGGTCAGGAGGGGCGGGCCATGGCTTTGACGAAGGCGCGTTCCACGTCGGCGGCGGACAGGACGCCGTAGATCTCGCCGGAGTCCTCGACGACGAGGTATTCGGTGGCGGGGCTGGCGCGCAGGACGTCGAGGAGGTCCTCTCCGGCGAGTTCGGCGGAGACCCGCATGCCGTCGGTGAGGTCCTGGGCGAGGCCGCTGACGGCGACCCAGGGGCGGCGGTGTTCGGGGACGCCGACGATGGCGGCTTCGCGGACCAGGGAGAGGGGTTCGCCGTCGGCGTCGACGACGACGAGTGCGCGGGCGCCGACGTCGTTGGCGCGGCGCAGTGCCTCGGAGAGGGGGGTGGTGGTCTCGACGGGGACGGCGCGGCGGGTGAGGGAGCGGGCGCGCAGTTCCGGCAGGTGTTCGCGCAGGCGGGCCACGCGGAGGCTGTTGCCGGCGCCGGTCCAGATGATGGCCGCGAGGATGGCGGCGAGGAGGGCGTCGGTGATGGTGTCCATGCTGCCGGCGTTCTCGGGGGCGGCGCCGAGTGCCGAGGACTGGGTGAGCAGGGGCAGGCCGATGAGAACGGAGACGGCGAGGGCGCGGCCGACCCAGGCCGCGGCGACGGTGCCGCTCATGGCTCTGCCGGTGATCTTCCAGACGACGGCGCGGAGCATGCGGCCGCCGTCGAGGGGGAGGCCGGGGAGGAGGTTGAAGGCGGCCACGATGAGGTTGGAGATCATCAGGCCGGCGAGCAGGACGCCGGGGACGGTGCCGGGCTCGACGGGCAGCGTGGCGAGGTAGAAGAGGCCGGACAGGACGAGGGAGAGGAGGGGGCCGACGAAGGCGAGCACGAATTCGCGGCCGGGGGTCTCGGCTTCCTTCTCGATCTCGGAGACGCCGCCGAAGAACTGGAGCTGGATGCGGCGGACCGGGAGTTTGAAGCGGAGGGCGGCGACGGTGTGGGCGAGTTCGTGGACGAGTACGGAGGCGTAGAAGGCGACGGCGAAGAAGAGGGAGACGAGGTAGCGGGCTGCGCCGAGGTCGGGCAGGACGCGGTCGAGCTGGCCGCCGAAGACCCAGGTGATCAGGGCGGCTACGAGGAACCAGCTGGGTGCGACGTAGACGGGTACGCCGAAGGGCCGGCCCATGAGGAGTCCGCCGCCGGGTTCCTTGGGACGGCGTGGGGGGCGTCCTTTGGTGGTGCCGGTGCGGCGGGCGCCGGTGGGTCCGTCGTGGTCCTGGCCCTGGATCTGGCCGTAGGCCGGCTGGGAGGGCTCGGAGGGATCGGAGGGCTGGGAGGGATCGCCGTGGGCTGCGATCTCCTCGGTGCGCTCGGTGGAGGCGGGTGCCTTCGCCAGGGGGTCGCGGGCCGGTTCGGGGCGGTCCTCGGTCTCGGGTGCGGGCGTCGCCTCGGGTCCGGACGTCGCCTCGGGTGTGGGCCGGCCGCGATCCGCGGAGTTGTCGTGGGGGCCGGTCTCCGGCTGGTCGGGGGCCTCGTCGCCCGGGCGGGGGGCGTCCTCGGACCGTGCGGCGGGCTCGCTCGCGGCCCGGGTGCCGGTGTCCGCGCCGGACCGCGTCCGGGTCCGGGAGTCGTGATCGGGGGCCGTGGGGTCCGGCCCGGTGGCCTCGGGCGCTGCCGGTCCGGGGTGCGCGCCGGAGGCCGGACCGGTGGAGGCCGAGGGCCTCCCGTGGCGCTCGGTCGCCTCGCCGGTGCCGGACCGCGGCTGCCCGCTCCCGCCGCTCTCGTCCACGATGTCCCCTCGTTCGAAGCGTCCCCCGCCCCCAGGTTCATGCGGAGCGGGAGGGTCTGGGTCGATGGTATGCGGCCGTCGCGGTGCGTTCCGCCCCGGCACCCCTTCTGTTTTGCGTGCCGTCGTGCCCGCCGGGACCGGTTCACTGTCGGTGGCGGGCCGTATGGTCTGTTGTCATGGAAACCAGCACCGAGGGCGCCGTGCCCGAAGAAGCGGCCGTGACCGGCGGGGTCGTCGCCGGCGCTCCGGCTCCCGCGGTGGCGCGCGCGCCCGCCTCGCTGTCGCCCTCGCGTGCCAGTGACTTCATGCAGTGTCCGCTGCTGTACCGGTTCCGGGTGATCGACAAGCTGCCGGAGAAGCCGAGTGAGGCGGCGACCAGGGGGACGCTGGTGCACTCGGTCCTGGAGCGGCTGTTCGACGCGCCGGCCGCGGACCGGACGGCACCGCGTGCCAAGTCGTTGATCCCCGCGCAGTGGGACCGTCTGCGGGAGACGAAGCCGGAGGTCGCGGAGCTGTTCGCGGACGATCCGGAGGGCGAGCGGCTGGCGCGCTGGCTGTCCGAGGCGGAGCGGCTGGTGGAGCGCTGGTTCACGCTGGAGGACCCGACGCGGCTGGAGCCGGCCGAGCGGGAGCTGTTCGTGGAGGCGCGGCTGGATTCCGGGCTGACGTTGCGCGGGATCATCGACCGGGTCGATGTGGCGCCGTCGGGCGAGGTCCGGATCGTGGACTACAAGACGGGGAAGGCGCCGCGGCCCGAGTACGCCGAGGGCGCTCTGTTCCAGATGAAGTTCTACGCGCTGGTGGTGTGGCGGCTGAAGCGGGTGGTTCCGCGCCGTCTTCAGCTGGTCTATCTGGGCAGCGGTGACGTGGTGACGTACGACCCCGAGATCGGGGATCTTGAGCGGGTCGAGCGCAAGCTGCTCGCGCTGTGGGACGCGATCCGGGAGGCGACGGAGACGGGTGAGTGGCGTCCGCGTCCCACGAAGCTCTGCGGCTGGTGTGATCACCAGGCGGTGTGTCCGGAATTCGGTGGTACTCCCCCGGTGTATCCGCTCCCGGTCAGGGCGCCCGGGTCGGGCACCGGGTAGCAGGGCAGAATGGGGCCGGACTAGCGAAGGAGACTTACGTGGCCATCCGCGTCCTACTGGTCGACGACCAGCCGCTGCTGCGCACCGGCTTCCGGATGATTCTGGAGGCGGAGCCGGATCTCGCGGTCGTCGGCGAGGCCGGTGACGGTCTCCAGGCACTCGATCAGGTTCGTGCCCTGCAGCCCGATGTGGTTCTGATGGACATCCGTATGCCGCGGATGGACGGTGTGGAGGCGACGCGGCAGATCACCGGCCCGGGCCGGGACGGTCCGGCGAAGGTTCTGGTGCTGACGACGTTCGACCTCGACGAGTACGTGGTGGAGGCGCTTCGGGCGGGTGCCAGCGGTTTCCTCCTCAAGGACGCGCCGGCCAATGAGCTGGTGCAGGCGATCCGGGTGGTCGCGGCGGGCGAGGCGATGCTCGCGCCGAGCATCACGCGTCGGCTGCTGGACAAGTACGCGGGGCATCTGCCGTCCGGGGACGAGCCGGTTCCGGACACGTTGCACACGCTGACCGACCGTGAGGTCGAGGTGCTGAAGCTGGTGGCGCGCGGTCTGTCGAACGCGGAGATCGCGGCCGATCTGTTCGTCAGCGAGACGACGGTCAAGACGCATGTGGGGCATGTCCTGACGAAGCTGGGGCTGCGCGACCGGGTGCAGGCCGCGGTGTACGCGTACGAGAGCGGGCTGGTGCGTCCCGGGGCGCAGTAGCGCCGGGCGGTACCGGTCTGTCCGAGGCAGCGCGAAGGGCGCCCGTTCCCCTGGGAACGGGCGCCCTTCGCGTGGGACGGTCGGGTGCGGCGCCCGGCGGGGCCTCGGAGGGTCCCGCGCTGTGCCCGCGGGGTGTGCCACGACGTGGACACCGGCACGTGCCACGGCATGGGTACGGGCACGTTCCGCGTCCTTGAAGCCGAAAGACCCGGGACCGTCGGGTCCCGGGTCGGGCCCGGGGCTTCACAGCCCCGGGTCGGATACTTGGGTCACTCGCTGACGCCGCGGCTCAGCTCCCACAGCTGGAGGGTGGAGGAGGAGTTGAGCGCCCACTCCGAGCCCGTGATGTCGTCACGCGCGGCGATGTACTGCTTGCCCTGCCAGAGCGGGATGATGGGGACATCGTCGGCCACGATGTTCTGGATCTCGGTGAGGCTCTTGGACGCGGTGAGGCGGTCGGCCTCGCGGCGGGAGTCCGGGATCAGGTTGTTGTTGATCTTGCTGTTCACGTACGGCGAGCCGAGGAAGTTGTCCTTGTCGAGGAACGGCGCCAGGTAGTTGTCGGCGTCGGGGAAGTCGGGGAACCAACCCATGCCGTAGACGTCGTAGGCGCCCTTCTGCTCGGCCGGGCGGAACTTGGCCCAGGGCGTGCCCTTGATGTCGACGTCGAAGAGGCGGCTCTTGTTGAGCTGGTCCCTCAGGACCTCGAACTCCTGCTCGGTGACCGCACCGTAGTGGTCGGTCGTGTAGTGCAGGGTCATCTTGACCGGGGTGGTGATGCCGGCCTTGGCGAGCAGCGTCTGGGCCCTGCTGACGCTCGGGTCGCCGTACTTGTTGAAGAAGGCGTTGGCGTGGCCCGTGATGGTCGCCGGGACGAGCGAGTAGAGCGGCTCGGCCTGGGAACCGTAGACCTTGGAGACGAGCTCGCCGCGGTTGATCACCTGGGCCATGGCCTGGCGGACGGCCGCCGACTTCACCGACGTGGCGTTGGTGTTGAAGGCCAGGTAGCGGATCTCGAGGCCGGGCATCTCGTTCAGGTTGACGTTGCCACCCGAAGCGTTGTCCAGCTTGTTGATCTGGTCCGGCGTCATCGAGCGCGTCATCAGGTCGATGTCGCCCTTTTCGAGGGCCGCTCCCATGGTGTCGGCGTCCGCGAAGGAGCGCATCTCGACCTGGGAGTTCTTGACCTTCAGCTGACCCTTGTAACGGGAGTTCTTCGTGAAGACGGCCTTGGTGACGGTGTCGTCGCTGGACTCGATCTTCACGCTGTACGGACCGGAGCCGTCCACGGAGAAGCCGTCGCGCAGCTTGTCCTTCTCGTAGTCGTTCGGGTTCACGATGCCGGCGACCGGGGTCGACAGCTTGAACGGGAAGGTCGCGTCGGCGATCTTGAGGTGGAAGATCACCTCGCGGTCGCCGCGGGTCTCGACGGTGTCGATGGTGGACAGCAGGCCGGCCACACCACTGTCGGCCTTGATGGCCCGCGCACGGTCGATCGAGTACTTGACGTCCTTCGCGGTGATCGAGTCACCGTTGGAGAACTCCAGGCCCTCACGCAGGGTGCACGAGTAGCGCTCGTTCCCGCTGTCGGTGAACCCGCACTTCTCGGCCGCCTCGGGCTGGGGCTCGCCGTCACCACGCGGCTGGACCATCAGCGTCTGCACGGTCTGGCGCAGGACGTTCCAGGTGCCGACGTCGTACGCGTACGCCGGGTCGAACGGTGCCGGAGCTTCCTTCGACGCGGTGAACTGGTCCGTGGTACCAACAACGATGGCATCGCCGCTGTCGCCCCCGCTGGCGGACCCGCCGCACGCGGCGAGCACTGGGGCGAGCAGGCCGACCACGGCCGGCATCACCAAAGTCTTGCGGTTCATGCTCGTGTTTCTCCAGAGCTGTAGGTTCCGCGAACCGGCATGCAGGGGTGGCGCGGCGGGTCACGGGGTTACGGCGATGTTCTCGCGATGACATTAGTCCGCACCACAGGGTCGGCAATCCGATGCGGGAGCCGTCTTCCGCTCACGCTGCGAAACGGGGCGTGGACGCACCGATAACCCGACACGGGAAGGATTAGTGCAGGGTTTCATCAATCGGGACACAAGGGCACGTCGCGGCCTCGCGAAAGGGCGGTGCGGGCACAAGCCGGTCCCGCTGTCGACCCTCCGTCACGTGGCGAACATCACACAGTAAAATTGATTGAAGCTTCCGGAATTGGTCGTTCCGCCCCGATATGCATTCCACCGGGCCCTCGCCCGCGGTTATCACACGGAACGGCCGAACCCTTTCCGCGCATTCGGTTCGGCACGCTGCGTGATGAAAGCGGCGACGCTCGGTGATCGCGTCAGTGCGCTTTTGTCATCAGACGGTGCAGAAAGGGCAGGTCGACCTCTTCGAGGGAATTCACGACGGTGCGACGGGCGGCCGGGGCGATGGGCGCGACCGAGGGCACCGCGATCACCTGGCAGCCCGCGGCCTCGGCGGAGGCGACACCGGTCGAGGTGTCCTCGATGACGGCGCAGCGCCCCGGTTCGGCGTCGAGCCGGGCGGCCGCGAGGAGGTACGGGTCGGGGAACGGCTTGGTCCGCTCCACCTCGTCGCCCGCGACGGTCAGGTGGAAGAAGTGCGAGCCGATCACGCCCAGGACGCGGTCGATGATCCGCCGGTGCGAGGCGGAGACGAGCGCGGTGGGGATCTCGTGCGCCGCGAGTTCGGCGAGCAGCCGGGCGGCGCCCGGCATCAGCGGCAGGGAGTGGCCGATGCGCTCCTCGAAACCGTCGTTGAGCAGCACGGACAGTTCGGGCAGCGTGATGTCGGCGCCGGTGGCCTCGATGAGGAAACCCGCGCTGCGGGTCATCGGGCCGCCGACCACCACATGGCGCCAGGAGTCGTCCAGCGCGTGTCCGAGGGCCGCGAAGACCGCGACCTCCACGTCCCACCAGAAGCCCTCGGTGTCCACCAGGGTTCCGTCCATGTCGAGGAGCACGGCCTGCAGGGCTGAGCCTTCGGCCGTACGGATTCCGAGCGCGGGGACCGTACTGGTCATCCTGGCGCACCTCCTTGAGGGACGACCAGGCCGGTCGCTCCCTGGAGCGCCAGGGGACAACCGGCCTGCGATGGACCGATAAGTGTACGACTTATCCGATCAGCGTGCGCCGCGGCGCGTGGCGCGGCGCGTCGGGACCTCACCGTGCGTTGAAGTACTTGGCCTCGGGGTGGTGGATCACGATGGCGTCGGTGGACTGTTCGGGGTGGAGCTGGAACTCCTCGGAGAGGTGGACGCCGATGCGCTCGGGTTCCAGGAGCTGCGCGATCTTGGCGCGGTCCTCCAGGTTCGGGCAGGCGCCGTAGCCGAGGGAGAAGCGGGCCCCTCGGTACTTGAGGGAGAACATGTCGGCGATCTCGGAGGGGTCCTCCCCCGCGAAGCCGAGCTCGGAGCGCACGCGGGCGTGCCAGTACTCGGCGAGGGCTTCGGCGAGCTGCACGGACAGGCCGTGCAGCTCGAGGTAGTCGCGGTAGGCGTTGGCCTCGAAGAGCTTGGCGGTCTCCTCACCGATCCGGGAGCCGACGGTGACGACCTGGAGGCCGACCACGTCGGTCTCCCCCGACTCCTCGGGGCGGAAGAAGTCGGCGAGGCACAGCCGGCGGCCGCGGCTCTGGCGGGGGAAGGTGAAGCGGGTCCGCTCGTTGCCCTGGTCGTCGAGGATGATCAGGTCGTCGTCCTTGGAGACGCAGGGGAAGTAGCCGTAGACCACGGCGGCTTCCAGCAGGTTGTCCCGCTGGAGGCGGTCGAGCAGACCGCGCAGTCGCGGCCGGCCCTCGGTCTCGACGAGTTCCTCGTAGGTCGGGCCGTCGCCGGCGCGGGCCTGCTTGAGGCCCCACTGGCCCTTGAAGAGGGCGCCCTCGTCCAGCCAGGAGGCGTACTCCTTGAGCTGGATGCCCTTGATCACGCGGGTGCCGGTGAAGGGGGCCTTGGGGACGGGGTTGTCGGTGGAGATGTCGGAGCGGACGTGTCCCTCCTGCGGGCGCTCCTCGATCTCGGCGGACGCGGTGGCCCGCACCCGGCGCTGCTTGAGTTCGGGCAGGACCGCGCCGGGCACTCCGCGCTTGACGCCGATCAGGGCGTCCATGAGGCGCAGGCCCTCGAAGGCGTCGCGGGCGTAGCGGACCTCGCCCTGGTAGATCTCGTGGAGGTCCTGTTCGACGTAGGCGCGGGTCAGGGCGGCGCCGCCGAGGATGACGGGGTAGTCGGCGGACAGGCCCCGCTGGTTCAGCTCCTCCAGGTTCTCCTTCATGATCACCGTGGACTTGACCAGGAGCCCGGACATGCCGATGACGTCGGCCCTGTGCTCCTGGGCGGCGTCCAGGATCGCGGAGACCGGCTGCTTGATGCCGAGGTTGACGACGTTGTAGCCGTTGTTGGACAGGATGATGTCGACGAGGTTCTTGCCGATGTCGTGGACGTCGCCGCGCACGGTGGCCAGCACGATGGTGCCCTTGCCCTCCGCGTCCGACTTCTCCATGTGGGGTTCGAGGTAGGCGACGGCCGTCTTCATGACCTCGGCGGACTGGAGCACGAAGGGCAGCTGCATCTGGCCGGAGCCGAAGAGTTCACCGACGACCTTCATGCCGTCGAGCAGGGTCTCGTTGACGATGTCGAGGGCGGGGCGGTCCTGGAGGGCCTCGGCGAGGTCGGTCTCCAGGCCGTTCTTCTCGCCGTCGATGATCCGCCGCTTGAGGCGTTCGTCCAGCGGCAGCGCGGCCAGTTCCTCGGCCTTGCCCGCCTTCAGGGACTTGGTGGTGGCGCCCTCGAACAGTGCCATGAGCTTCTGCAGCGGGTCGTAGCCCTCGGCGCGCCGGTCATGGATGAGGTCGAGGGCCGTGGTGACCTCTTCCTCGGTGAAGCGGGCGATCGGAAGGATCTTGGAGGCGTGCACGATCGCCGAGTCCAGGCCCGCCTTGACGCATTCGTCGAGGAAGACGGAGTTGAGCAGGATGCGGGCGGCCGGGTTGAGGCCGAAGGAGATGTTGGACAGGCCGAGGGTGGTCTGCACGTCGGGGCGGCGGCGCTTGAGCTCGCGGATCGCCTCGATCGTCGCGATGCCGTCCCCCCGGGACTCCTCCTGGCCGGTACAGATCGTGAAGGTCAGGGTGTCGATGAGGATGTCGGACTCGTGGATGCCCCAGTTGCCCGTGAGGTCGTCGATGAGCCGTTCGGCAATGGCGACCTTGGTCTCGACGGTGCGGGCCTGGCCCTCCTCGTCGATGGTCAGCGCGATCAGCGCGGCGCCGTGTTCCTGGGCCAGCCGGGTGACCTTCGCGAACCGGGACTCGGGTCCGTCGCCGTCCTCGTAGTTGACGGAGTTGAGGACCGCGCGTCCGCCGAGGCGCTCGAGGCCCGCGCGCAGGACCTCGACCTCGGTGGAGTCGAGCACGATCGGCAGGGTGGAGGCGGTGGCGAAGCGGCCGGCCAGTTCGTCCATGTCGGCGACTCCGTCGCGGCCGACGTAGTCGACGCACAGGTCGAGCATGTGGGCGCCCTCGCGGATCTGGTCGCGGGCCATCTCCACACAGTCGTCCCAGCGGGCCTCCAGCATCGCCTCGCGGAACTTCTTCGAGCCGTTGGCGTTGGTGCGCTCACCGATCGCCATGTAGGCGGTGTCCTGACGGAACGGGACCGTCTGGTAGAGCGAGGCGGCACCGGGCTCGGGCTGCGGGCTGCGCCCGGGGGGCGTGAGGCCGTTCACCCGCTCCACCACCTGGCGCAGGTGCTCGGGTGTCGTACCGCAGCAGCCGCCGATCAGGGAGAGGCCGTAGTCCCGTACGAAGTTCTCCTGGGCGTCGGCCAGTCCCTCGGCGTCGAGCGGGAAGTGGGCGCCGTTCTTCGTCAGGACCGGCAGGCCGGCGTTCGGCATGCACAGCAGGGGGATGCGGGAGTGCCGGGTGAGGTAGCGCAGGTGCTCGCTCATCTCGGCGGGGCCGGTCGAGCAGTTCAGGCCGATCATGTCGATGCCGAGCGGTTCCAGCGCGGTCAGCGCGGCGCCGATCTCGGAGCCGAGCAGCATGGTGCCGGTGGTCTCGAAGGCCATCGAGACCAGGAGGGGGACCTCGGTGCCGAGGGCTTCCATGGCGCGGCGGGCGCCGAGGACGGAGGACTTCGTCTGCAGCAGGTCCTGGGTGGTCTCGACGATCAGCGCGTCGGCGCCGCCGGCGAGCAGACCCTCGGCGTTGGCCTGGAAGCCGTCGCGCAGGGTGCCGTAGGAGACGTGACCGAGCGTCGGCAGCTTCGTGCCGGGGCCGATCGAGCCCAGCACCCAGCGCTGGCGGCCGTCGCGGGCGCCGAAGGAGTCGGCGACCTCACGGGCGATCCTGGCGCCGGCCTCGGAGAGTTCGTGGACGCGGTCCGCGATGTCGTACTCGGCCATGGCCGAGTGGTTCGCACCGAAGGTGTTCGTCTCCACGCAGTCGACGCCGACCTCGAAGTACGCCTCGTGGACGGAGCGCACGATGTCGGGGCGGGTGATGTTGAGGATCTCGTTGCAGCCTTCGAGGTTCTCGAAGTCCTCCAGCGTCGGGTCCTGCGCCTGAAGCATCGTGCCCATCGCGCCGTCGGCCACCACGACACGGGTGGCGAGCGCTTCTCGGAGTGCGTCGGTTCGCTTCCGGCCTTCGGAGAGACCGGACGAAAGGGACGGGTTCGGCAACGAGGCCATGAAGGTGCTCCCTGGAGTGCGACGGCTGTCGGCTTTGCGCTTCCCATGGAAGGCGCACGCCGTCAGGGTAGCCCGGAGCACCGGGGATGGGGCAGGCCGTCCACGGGGCGGACGGGCACGGCGCGGGTGACGGCTGCGTGGAGACGGACGGAACTCGGGGCGACCACGCCATTGGCGGGAGATCGGTGACGACCGGTAGTGTTCGACATTGCCGAACGGCAGCGGGTAGTCGCGCCGGCGGTCGAAGGGGACGGAGGCAGCACGGCGATGGCACGGAACATCCAGTCGCTCGAACGGGCAGCGGCGATGCTGCGGCTGCTCGCGGGCGGCGAGCGACAGCTCGGCCTGTCGGACATCGCCTCCTCGCTGAGCCTGGCCAAGGGTACGGCCCACGGCATCCTGCGCACCCTCCAGCAGGAGGGGTTCGTCGAGCAGGACACGGTCTCCGGGCGCTACCAACTGGGCGCCGAACTGCTGCGGCTGGGCACCACCTATCTCGACGTCCACGAACTGCGGGCGCGCGCCCTGGTGTGGACCGACGACCTGGCCCGCTCCAGCGGCGAGAGCGTCTACCTGGGCGTGCTGCACCAGCAGGGCGTCCTGATCGTGCACCACGTCTTCCGGCCGGACGACAGCCGGCAGGTCCTGGAGGTGGGGGCGATGCAGCCGCTGCACTCCACGGCCCTGGGCAAGGTGCTGTCGGCGTACGACCCGGTGGCGCACAGCGAGGTCCTGGAGGTCGAGCGCAAGGCGTTCACCCCGCGGACGATCAGCGAACTGGACGACTTCGAGGGCGTCCTCGACGTGACCCGCGCGCGGGGGTACGCGGACGACGTCGAGGAGACGTGGACGGGGGTCGCCTCGGTGGCCGCCCCGATCCACAACCGGCGCCGCATGCCGGTCGGCGCGGTGGGCATCACCGGGGCCGTGGAGCGGGTGTGCAAGGACGGCGAGCTGCGGCCGGAGCTGATCGCCGCGGTGCGCGACTGCGCCCGCGCGGTGTCGCGCGACCTGGGCGCCGGCCGGTTCTGACGCGAACGCCGTTCGCCGGGCCGTCCCGCCGTGCGCCGGCCGTCCCGCCGTCCGTGGGACGCCTGACGCCTGTCAGCCGCCACCTGCCACCGGGCGTTCGGCGCCCGGGCCCACCGTTCATCTGACGGCACGAACACTGTTCACCCGGCGGCCCTGACCGTATACACCCGCCCGCCGGGCGGTTTCGACACGTACGCCGTTCGCAGAACCGTTCCCGGACGCACACCGTCGCGGATGCCTTCCGCGCGCGCGTCGGCCTCGGCGTACGCCACTTGCGGTTCGCACTCGGCGAGGTCAGGGATTCACAGCGGCCGGGGCCGGGATTCACAGGGGCCGGGGCCGGGATTCACAGGGGGCCGAGGCCGGGAAGCGGAATGCTTCCCGGCCTTCTCCGTATGCCCTCGGACGTGCGGCGACGCACCGATAGCACACAGCAATCAATAACGATCGCGTTTTCGATAACCGAACCCTTGACGAGCCGACGAAGCGAGAGCAAGACTCCCGTCCATCGGTCGGCATTGTCGAACACCTACCGGCAATAGGCGTTAGGGTGTGGCAATGCCGGGGCCGACATCGCTCTCACTCCCCGAGAGCACGAACCACCGGTGGGACCCGGGGTTCGGCTTCCCCTGGACGAAGGACAAAGGAGTCGCGGGTGTCCAGCTCCGACATCTTCATCGGCGAGACCATAGGTACCGCCGTTCTCATCCTGCTCGGCGGTGGCGTGTGCGCCGCCGTCACGCTGAAGGCCTCCAAGGCGCGAGCCGCCGGATGGCTGGCCATCGCCTTCGGGTGGGGCTTCGCGGTCATGACCGCGGTCTACATCTCGGCGCCGCTCTCCGGAGCGCACCTCAACCCGGCCGTGACCCTCGCCCTCGCGATCAAGGACGACGACTACGGCAACCTCGCCACCTACTGGGGCGGACAGCTGCTCGGCGCCATGATCGGCGCGGCGCTGGTCTGGGTGGCCTACTACGGCCAGTTCCTCGCCCACCTCACCGACAGCGAGATCGTCGGCGGCTCCGACAAGCCGGCCGTGAAGGCCGTCGAGGCCGAGGAGGCGGCCGCGGGACCGGTGCTCGGCATCTTCTCCACCGGGCCCGAGATCCGTAACGCCGTGCAGAACCTCGCCACCGAGATCATCGGCACCGTGGTGCTGATCCTCGCGATCCTCACGCAGGGACTGAACAACAACGGCGACGGCCTGGGCGTCCTCGGCGCCCTGATCACCTCCTTCGTGGTGGTGGGCATCGGCCTCTCCCTCGGCGGCCCCACCGGCTACGCGATCAACCCGGCCCGTGACCTCGGTCCGCGCATCGTGCACGCCCTGCTCCCCCTGCCCAACAAGGGTGGTTCCGACTGGAGCTACGCCTGGATACCGGTCGTCGGCCCGCTCATCGGCGGCGCGATCGCAGCAGGCATATACAACGTCGCCTTCGCCTAGGAGCCCCGCTCCAGCACGCTTGGAAGCCGCGCCCCATGCACCATGAGCCGCACAGCACCGCTTTGAAGCACCGCGCCGTATACAGCCCCTCTCCCACGGACACCAGGAGCACACCGTGACCGACGCACACACCGCCGGCCCCTTCATCGCCGCCATCGACCAGGGCACCACCTCGTCGCGCTGCATCGTCTTCGACCGCGACGGACGCATCGTCTCCGTCGACCAGAAGGAGCACGAGCAGATCTTCCCGAAGCCGGGCTGGGTCGAGCACGACGCCACCGAGATCTGGACCAACGTCCAGGAGGTCGTCGCCGGAGCCATCTCGAAGGCCGGCATCACCCGTGACGACATCAAGGCCATCGGCATCACCAACCAGCGTGAGACCACGCTGCTCTGGGACAAGAACACCGGTGAGCCCGTCCACAACGCGCTCGTCTGGCAGGACACCCGCACCGACGCCCTGTGCCGGGAGCTCGGCCGCAACGTCGGCCAGGACCGCTTCCGCCGCGAGACCGGCCTGCCCCTCGCGTCGTACTTCGCCGGCCCCAAGGCCCGCTGGCTGCTCGACAACGTCGAGGGCCTGCGCGAGCGCGCCGAGGCCGGGGACATCCTCTTCGGCACCATGGACACCTGGGTCATCTGGAACCTGACCGGCGGCGTCGACGGCGGCAAGCACGTCACCGACGTCACCAACGCCTCCCGCACCATGCTGATGAACCTGCACACCCTGGCGTGGGACGAGAAGATCGCCGAGTCGATCGGCGTCCCGCTGGCGATGCTGCCCGAGATCCGCTCCTCCGCCGAGGTCTACGGCGACGTCACCGGCGGCCCGCTCGGCGAGCTGCTCGGCGGCATCCCGGTCGCCTCCGCGCTCGGCGACCAGCAGGCGGCCCTGTTCGGCCAGACCTGTTTCTCCCCCGGCGAGGCCAAGTCCACGTACGGCACCGGCACCTTCATGCTGATGAACACCGGCGACAAGATCATCAACTCCTACTCGGGCCTGCTGACCACCGTCGGCTACCGGATCGGCGAACAGGAGCCGGTCTACGCCCTGGAAGGCTCCATCGCCGTCACCGGGTCGCTGGTGCAGTGGATGCGCGACCAGATGGGCCTGATCCAGTCCGCCGCCGAGATCGAGACGCTCGCGTCCTCGGTCGAGGACAACGGCGGCGCCTACTTCGTGCCGGCCTTCTCCGGCCTGTTCGCCCCGTACTGGCGTCCCGACGCCCGCGGTGTGATCGCCGGCCTGACCCGGTACGTCACCAAGGCGCACATCGCGCGCGCCGTCCTGGAGGCCACCGCCTGGCAGACCCGTGAGATCAGCGACGCCATGACCAAGGACTCCGGCGTCGAGCTCACGGCGCTCAAGGTCGACGGCGGCATGACCTCCAACAACCTGCTGATGCAGACCCTGGCCGACGTCCTGGACGCTCCCGTGGTGCGCCCGATGGTCGCCGAGACCACCTGCCTCGGCGCCGCCTACGCCGCCGGTCTGGCCGTCGGCTTCTGGACCAACACCGAGGACCTGCGCGCCAACTGGCGCCGGGCCGCGGAATGGACCCCCAACATGGACGCGGACGTCCGCGACCGTGAGTACAAGAGCTGGCTCAAGGCCGTCGAGCGGACCATGGGCTGGATCGAAGACGAGAACTGACGAGGAGTAAGAACCCGCAATGACCAGCCAGTCCACCCTGCAGTCCGTGCCTGCCCTCGGTACGCACCCGGCCTCCGGCTCCAACCCGAGCCGCGCCGAGACCCGGGAGCAGCTCTCCAAGGCGACGTACGACCTCCTCGTCATCGGCGGCGGCATCCTGGGCATCTCCACCGCCTGGCACGCCGCGCAGTCCGGGCTGCGGGTGGCTCTGGTCGACGCCGGCGACTTCGCCGGCGCCACCTCCTCCGCGTCCTCCAAGCTCCTCCACGGCGGTCTGCGCTACCTGCAGACCGGCGCGGTGAAGCTGGTGGCGGAGAACCACTTCGAGCGCCGTGCGGTCTCCCGCCAGGTGGCACCCCACCTGGCGAACCCGCTCACGTTCTACCTCCCCGTGTACAAGGGCGGGCCGCACGGCGCGGCGAAGCTCGGAGCGGGCGTCTTCGCCTACTCCGCCTTGTCGGCGTTCGGTGACGGCGTGGGACACCTGCTCAGCCCCTCCAAGGCCGCGCAGGACGTGCCCGAGCTGCGCACCGACAACCTCAAGGCCGTGGCCGTGTACGGCGACGACCAGATGAACGACTCCCGCATGGCCCTGATGACGGTCCGCGCGGCCGTCGAGTCGGGGGCCGCGGTCCTGAACCACGCCGAGGTCACGGGCCTGCGCTTCACCCGGGGCCGGGTGACGGGCGCCGAGCTGCGGGACCGGCTGTCCGGCGACGAGTTCGGCGTGAACGCCCGGCTCGTGCTGAACGCGACCGGCCCGTGGGTCGACCACCTGCGCAAGCTGGAGGACCCGAACGCGGCTCCGTCCATACGTCTGTCCAAGGGCGCGCACCTGGTCCTGAAGCGCACCTCCCCGTGGAAGGCGGCGCTGGCCACCCCGATCGACAAGTACCGCATCACCTTCGCCCTCCCCTGGGAGGACATGCTCCTGCTCGGCACCACCGACGAGGAGTACGAGGGCGACCCGGCGGACGTCGCGGTCACCGAGAAGGACACCGCCCAGATCCTCGACGAGGCCGCGTACTCCATCCGCGACCAGCAGCTCTCGCGCGATCTGATCACGTACTCCTTCGCCGGTCTGCGGGTGCTGCCGGGCGGCCCCGGCGACACCTCGAAGGCCAAGCGCGAGACGGTCGTCACGGAGGGCCGCGGCGGGATGCTGTCCGTCGCGGGCGGCAAGTGGACCACCTTCCGGCACATCGGCCGAACCGTCATGAAGAAGCTGGAGGCGCTGCCGGGCCGGCCGCTGGGCGAGGACTTCGAGCCGATGTCCACGCTGCCGAAGAAGCTGCCGCTGCCCGGTGTCGCCAACCCGCGCGCGGTCGCCCACCGTCTGCTGGTGGACGGACCGGCGCCCGGTCCGCGCATGGCCGCCGACACGGCCCGGCATCTGGCCACCCACTACGGCTCGCTGGCCTTCGACATCGCCCGGCTGGCGAACGAGAACCCGGCGCTCGGCGAGCGGGTCCACCCGGACGCCCCGGAGATCTGGGCGCAGGTCGTCTACGCCCGGGACAACGAATGGGCCGAGACGGCGGACGACGTGCTGCGCCGCCGTACGACGCTGACGATCCGCGGTCTGGCCACGGACGAGGTCCGCGGCAAGGTGCAGGACCTGCTCGACGGCGAGTAGGCGTCCACGGACGGGTGAGGGGCGGCTCCCACGGGGGGGGTGCCGCCCCTCAGCCCGTGTGCGGGTGCCGCGCGCTTCGTGGCCGCTCGCCGCGCGGCAATCCTCACGGCTGCCCGGCGAGTTGACCGGGGACGGCCCGGACGCGCGGGCGGGGCGGGGTGGCGGGCTCGCGTGTTTCCGGGCCTTCGGCGGGGCAGTGATCCGTTCACTCCCCCGTGCAAGGGGGCTGCGGAGGTCCCCTCGGCACGCCGTAAGGTTGAGGCGTACGCGAGGGCACATCGGAAGGAGGCGCTGGGTGATCGAGCTGGAGGGGGTTCCCGAGCTGATCGACCCAGTCATGGTGGCCGCGTTCGAGGGCTGGAACGACGCCGGCGACGCCGCCTCCGCCGCGGTCGCGCATCTGGATCGGGAATGGAAGGGCGAGGTGTTCGCGGCGCTGGACGCCGAGGACTACTACGACTTCCAGGTGAACCGTCCGACCGTGTGGCTGGACGCCGGCGTGCGCAAGATCACCTGGCCGACCACGCGTCTGTCGGTGGTCCGGATCGGCGGCGAGAAGCCGCGCGATCTGGTGCTGGTCCGCGGCATCGAGCCGTCGATGCGCTGGCGCTCGTTCTGCAACGAACTGCTCGGTTTCGCGCACGAACTGGGCGTGGAGCTGGTGGTCATCCTGGGCGCGCTGCTCGGCGACACCCCGCACACCCGTCCGGTGCCGGTCAGCGGAGTCACCTCCGACGCCGACCTGGCCCGCACGATGGATCTGGAGGAGACCAAGTACGAGGGCCCCACGGGCATCGTCGGCATCCTCCAGGAGGCGTGCACGCACGCGGGCGTACCCGCCGTGTCCCTGTGGGCGGCCGTACCGCACTACGTGTCGCAGCCGCCCAACCCGAAGGCGACACTGGCGCTGCTCAACCGCCTGGAAGACCTCATCGACCTGCGCATTCCGCTGGGCGAGCTGCCCGAGGACGCGCGTGCCTGGCAGCTGGGCGTCGACCAGCTCGCCGCCGAGGACAGCGAGGTCGCCGAGTACGTGCAGACGCTGGAGGAGGCCCGGGACACCGCCGAGCTGCCGGAGGCGTCCGGCGAGGCGATCGCCCGCGAGTTCGAGCGTTATCTGCGCCGCAGGGACGGCGGCGGTCCGACGGCGGGGGCTCCGGGCCACGCGACGGAGAGCGGCGAGCCGGCCTCGTACCTCCGCGACACTCCCGGCGGCCGCACCCGGCCGCCGCTGACCCAGCGCCCCGAGTCCGGCAACGGGCAGGACACCGGCCCGGACGAGGAGTCGGGGAAGGACAGGGAGCCGGACAGCGCCGGCGACGGCACCGGGCCGGACACCCACGACCACGCGTCCGACTCCGGGACCACCCCGGGCACGTCGAGCACGCCGGACGCGCCGGAGTCCACGGACACGCCGGATTCCTCCGGCCCCTCCGACGCGGACGGCTCCTCCGAGGACTGACAGGACCCGAAGGGGCGGTGCGCGCCACGCGTACCGCCCCTTCCGGCTGTCCGGATCCACCGCCGCGGCCCCGCCTTCACGTCCCCGCACGCCCCCACACGTCCTCAGGAGTGCTGTCCGGGCGCACCATCGGCGGTCGGCCGCCACTGCCGCCCCGCTGCATGACATCCGTCTCGACGGCCTTCGGCCTGAATTCGGCGTGACATCTGTTTCAGGACGGATTGCACACGTTGCCCAATTCAACTTGTCGGCAAACCAAGTTGGCGAATTCGGGGTGGACGGGACGCCGTGGGCGTGCCAGGTTGTGCCTCGAAGACGCCGCCCCGGCAAGGGACATGGCGCATGCCGCCGGCCGGAGGACAGCGCACGGCACGGCGTACGGCACACACATCGAACGGCACACGCAGGGACCGGCACCCCAGGGATCGAAGGGAGCGGTACGCGATGACCGACCAGGTACAGCCGGCGCAGGGCCCGGGAACGACCGGGCCGGGGCCCGACGGAGCGGGATTCACCTACCGAGGAGCCGAGCGGGAACTGATCGTCGTCGCCCGTCCGGAAGCCAGACTGCGCGCACGGGCCGAGGGCGTCCACTCGGCGGCGGGCGCCGACGTCTCGGCCCTCGACATGTTCCTCAGCGACGAACAGCTCGTCCTGGAGCCCCTGTTCGGCAGCGAGGAACGCCTCCGGCAGTCCTCGGCGGCGGGCACCGGGAGCGGTCCCGACCTCGCGCTCTTCTACCGGCTGCGCGGCGCGGGCGGCCGCGCCCAGGAACTGCGCGCCCGGATCGCCGCGCTGCCGGGGATCGACGCGGCGTACGTGAAACCCGGCGCCGTTCCCGCCGCGCCGGAACCGGGACCGTGGACCGGCGGGAGCTCCGAGGACGGCCGGCGGCTGAAGGAGGGGGCGCCTGTCACCCCCGACTTCACCAGCAGGCAGGGCTACTTGCGCCCGGCGCCCGAGGGCGTCGACGCGTACTGGGCGTGGCAGCGGCCGGGCGGTTCGGGCCGGGGCGTCACCGTGATCGACGTGGAGGGCGCCTGGCAGCTCGGACACGAGGACCTGGCGTCGAAGCTCGCCGGCGTCGTCGTCGGCACTCCGCACACGGACCTCGCCTGGCGCAACCACGGGACCGCCGTCATCGGCGTGATCGGCGGCGACCGCGACGGGCACGGGATCACCGGGATCGTGCCGGACGCCGTGACCGCGGCCGCGTCCGTCCGGGGCATCGGGACGGCCGCGGCGATCCACGCGGCGGCGGAACGGCTGGGCACCGGCGACATCATCCTGGTCGAACTGCACGCCCCCGGGCCCCGGTTCGACTTCGAGGAGCGCGACAGCCAGGCGGGCTACATCGCCCTCGAATGGTGGCCCGACGACTTCGCCGCCATCCAGGACGCGACCTCCCGGGGCATCCTCGTGGTGGCGGCGGCCGGCAACGGCGCCGAGTCGCTCGACGACGCGCTCTACGAGCGGCGCCCGCCGGAGTTCCCGGAGTGGTGGCGCAATCCCTTCAACCCCTCCAATCCGTCCTCCGGGGCGATCCTGGTCGGCGCGGGCGCACCGCCGCCCGGCACGCACGGCCGCGACCACGGGCCGGACCGTTCACGGCTCGCGTTCTCCAACCACGGCGCGCGCGTGGACGCGCAGGGCTGGGGACGCGAGGTCACGACCACCGGTGGCTTCTGGGACCGGCCCGGCGATCTGCAGGGCGGGGCCGAGGAGATCGCCTGGTACACGGACACGTTCTCCGGGACCTCTTCCGCCTCCCCGGTGGTGGTCGGCGCTCTGGCGTCGCTTCAGGGCATGCTCAAGGCCGCGGGCCGGCCGCCGATGTCCCCGGAACGTGCGCGCGAACTGCTGCGGTCCACGGGTTCCCCGCAGCAGGACGCGCCGGAGCGGCCCGCGTCCCAGCGGATCGGCAGCCGTCCCGACATCAAGGCGGCGGTCACCCGTCTGCTGCCGGAGGCGGTCGGCTCGGGCCGGGCCGAACGGTACTGGGACGAGTTGCTGCCGTATCCGCGCGAACTCCCGCCGAGGCTCCGGCTGTACGTGTCCGGTGCCTGGCGCAACCTCGACCACCCGTCCCCCGAGATCCGCCAGGCGGTGCACTCCGCCTTCGCGGGGGGACGGCCCGATGTACGGGTCTGGTTCTCGGACGACGAGATCGTCGGCCTGGTCGTGACGGGCTGAGGACGTGGTCCCACCGGACCGAGACGGAACGCAACCAACCATGGATGGAAGGTGGCACCCCGCATGAGCACGATCCCGCAGATGAGCCAGCAGGGACAGCAGGGACAGCAGGGACAGCAGGGACAGCAGCAGTACCCGAGCACATCGCCCTACCAGCAGCAGGGCATGGCCCAGCAGCAGCCGTTCGGACAGCAGATGCCCATCGGACAGCAGACGTTCATCGGGCAGCAGGCGCCGATGGGGCAGCAGGCTCAGCAGCCCTTCGGCCGGCACGAGACCGGGCAGCAGGTTCCGCAGTACCTCCAGCAGCAGCTCCAGCAGCTCGGGCAGCAGCAGCCGTTCCAGCAGCTGCTCCAGCAGCTCGGCGGTCAGCAGCAGCACCAACAGCACCAGCAGATCCAGCAGGGTGAGCCGCTGATCCTGCCGAGCGCCGTCGAGACCCGGGCCCTGTCCATCGGCATGGCCCAGCACTTCCAGGACGTCGTGACGCCGCTGCCCGGCCAGCCGCAGGCCCTGTACCTGTTCATCGACAACGGCTGGCGCAGGCTCGTCCACCCCGACCCGGTGACCCACGACGTGGTCCAGAAGGCCTTCGCCTTCGGGCAGCAGGTCTACGGGATCTACGACACCGGCACCGGCGCCCTCCAGTCCGTCATCGTGACCAGGTAGGGACGGAGGTTCCGGGAACATGGCGAGTGCCGGGCGGGGAATCCCCGCCCGGCACTCGCGTGTCCCGCCGCGCTCGGTGGAGTGCGGCGGGACGAGGTCCTACAGGGCGACGCCGAGGAGGGCGTCGACGGCCCGCGAGACGATGCCGGGGGCACCCTCGTCCGTGCCGCCGCTCTCGTGCTGGAGCGCCGCCCAGCGGTCGACCGCGGCGAGCGCGGCCGGCGCGTCGAGGTCCTCGGCGAGCGCGGCGCGGATCTCCTCGACGAGCGCGTCGGCGGACGGCCCGTCGGGGCGCGACACCGCGGCCCGCCAGTCGTCCAGGCGCGCGAGGGCCTCTTCGAGGACGCTGTCCGTCCACTCCCAGTCGGAGCGGTAGTGGTGGGCCAGCAGCGCCAGCCGGATGGCGGCGGGGTCGACCCCGTCACGCCGCAGCCGGGACACGAAGACGAGGTTGCCCTTGGACTTCGACATCTTCTCGCCGTCGAGCGCGACCATGCCGGCGTGGACGTACGCCTTGGCCATGGGGAACTCGCCGGTCAGCACCTGGGCGTGCGAGGCGCCCATCTCGTGGTGCGGGAAGGCGAGATCGGAGCCGCCGCCCTGGACGTCGAAGCTCATGCCCAGGTGGTCGAGGGCGATGGCGACGCACTCGATGTGCCAGCCGGGCCGGCCGCGGCCCAGCGAGCCGCCGTCCCAGCTCGGCTCGCCGTCGCGGGCGGCCATCCACAGCATCGGGTCGAGGGGGTTCTTCTTGCCGGGCCGGTCCGGGTCGCCGCCGCGCTCGGCGGAGAGCAGGCGCATCGTCGCGGCGTCCAGGTTGGACACCTTGCCGAAGGCGGGGTCGGCCTCGACGGAGAAGTAGACGTCGCCTTCGAGTTCGTAGGCGGCTCCGGCGTCCCGCAGCCGCTCGACGAGCGGCACGATGCCGGGTATCGCCTCGACGGCGCCTATGTAGTGGCGCGGCGGCAGCATCCGCAGGGCGGTCATGTCCTCGCGGAAGAGGGCGGTCTCCTTCTCGGCGAGTCCCACCCAGTCGACGCCGTCGCGCTCGGCCCGCTCCAGCAGCGGGTCGTCGACGTCCGTCACGTTCTGGACGTAGTGAACCTGCCGCTTGGTGTCGAGCCACACGCGCTGCACGAGGTCGAACGCGTTGTAGGTCGCCGCGTGTCCCATGTGGGTGGCGTCGTACGGCGTGATGCCGCAGACGTAGATACGGGCGACGGGGCCGGGGTCGAGGGTGACGAGCCCCCCGGTCGCGGTGTCGTGGATCCGGAGGTCGCGTCCCTCACCGGGCAGGGCGGGGACCTCAGAAGCGGGCCAGGCATACATGTCATGAGCCTAACCGGACGGGACTTCCGTATACGAACTGGGCATGAACTGACGTTGGCAAGACCGTGTCGCGCGGCGCGGACGCGGCGGTGCGCTACACCGGGGGCCAGGGAATCGCGGGCCAGTCCCCGCTCGGTTCCGGGTGCTTCCCGGACGCGAGCATGGCCTCGACCCGCGCGCGCGTGGCCTCGATCTCGACGGCGGTGACGAGTTCGGCCAGGCGGGTGGCCAGGGGCGCGCCCGGGGCCAGGGCGTCGCGCAGGGAGGCCAGGACCTGGAGGGCCTCGTCCGTGAGCGGCTCCCCCGCCCATCCCCACAGCAGGGTGCGCAGCTTGTTCTCGGCGTTGAAGGTGACCCCGTGGTCGATGGCGTAGAGGCGGCCTTCCTGGGCGGGCAGCAGATGGCCGCCCTTGCGGTCGGCGTTGTTGATCACGGCGTCGAGGACGGCGAGCCGCCGCAGCCGGGCGTCGTCGGCGTGCACGAGCAGGGCCGTACCGCCCTCGCCGACCTCGGCGAAACCGATCGCCTTCCAGCCCTCGGCGGGCTCCTCGCCCTCCACGAGGGCGAGGAGCCCCTCACCGTCCTCGGCGGCGGACGGCTCGATCCACATCTGGCACATGCCCTCGCCGTACGGCCCGTCGCGCAGCACGGTGGTGGGCACGAGCCCCCAGCCGGTCGCCTCGGAGACCTCGTAGGCGGCCACCTCGCGCTGGGCGAGCGTGCCGTCGGGGAAGTCCCACAGCGGCCGCTCCCCGGCGACGGGCTTGTAGACGCAGAAGGCCTCGCGGCCCTCGTAGGACACGGAGCAGTAGAGCACCGCGTTCGAGGCCTCGCGGATCTGTCCGCGTACCTTCAGCTCGCCCCGGGCGAGCAGCTCGGCGGTCGTCACGCTCCGCGGCGGTATCCGTTCTGGCGCGGACATACGTGTCCTTCCGGGTCGAGCGGGAGGCTGCACAGCGGGCAGGGGGGCCGGCCGGCGTTGACGACGTCGAGCGCGCGCTTGGCGAAGGCTCTGGCCTGCGCGCCGGTGAGCCGGACCCGGAGCATGGGCGGGCCGTTCTCCTCGTCCTGGAGCAGCCGTTCCTCGGCCTCGGCGAGGTCCTCGTCGGACTCCGCCTCGACTTCCACGAGGGCCTGGGCCTCGACGATCATGCGCTGTTCCTCACCGTCCCAGGCCAGAGCCATGGTGCCGACCCGGAACTCCTCCTCCACGGGGGTGTCGAGGGGGGCGGTGTCGGACACCTCGGTCGAGGCCATCGCCGGGACCGGGGCGCTGCCACCGGTGCGCCGGACGACCTCGTCGAGGAGTTCGTCCATCCGCTCGGCGAGTGCGGCGACCTGGGTCTTCTCCAGAGCCACACTCGTCACCCGGGGGCCGGAGGATGCCTGGAGGAAGAAGGTACGACGTCCGGGCAACCCGACCGTACCGGCCACGAAGCGGTCCGGGGGGTCGTAGAGGAACACCTGACGGGACACGTCCTGTCTCCATTGAATCGGCATGGGGACCGGCTGACGGCGCCGGCCCGCATCGGCTGAGAACGGGTTGACAACTGCTGTGCTGGTTCGACCGCTTCACCCTACTGCGGCCGACGATCACGGTGCGCCCGCACCGCCCCCGACCGGTGCGTCGCCGCCCGGCGGTTCCTCGCGCGGGGCCAGGGAGGCGAGATCACCGGTGTCCCCGAGACGCACGAGAAAGGGCCTCAGCCGGGTGTAACGGATCGCGGTGATGGAACACGGTTCGACAGAGATCCGTTGAAAGAGGTCGAGATGAAGTCCGAGTGCGTCGGCGACGAGCGACTTGATGATGTCGCCGTGCGAACACATGAGGTAGACCGCGTCACCGCCGTGGTCGCGCTCCACGCGCGCGTTCCACTCGCGTACCGCCTCGGCGGCGCGGGTCTGCATGGCGCGCATCGATTCGCCGCCCGGGAACGCGGCCGCGGACGGGTGCGCCTGGACGACGTCCATCAGCGGCTCGTCCTTGAGCTCGGCGAGCTTGCGGCCCGACCAGTCGCCGTAGTGGGCCTCCCCGATCCGTTCCTCGGTGTGCACGGGGACCTCGGGGCGTGCCTCCAGCAGCGGCTGGACGGTCTCCCGACAGCGCTGGAGGGGGCTGGTGACGACCTCGGCGATCGGCAGCCCGGCCAGCCGGCCGGGCAGGGCCGCGGCCTGCTGCGTACCGCGCTCGTCGAGGGCGACGCCGGGCGTCCAGCCGGCGAGCAGTCCCGCGGTGTTGGCGGTGGAACGTCCGTGCCGGACGAGGATCAGGGTGGGCATGCGGCCCAGCGTAGACGGAGGGCCCGGGGACACGGCGGGCCCTGTGGAAAGCGGCTCCCGGTGTGCGGCGGGGCCCCGGCGGCGGGAGAATCCGCACCGTGATCGTCGACTGCGCCATCTACCGTGACGGCCGGCGGACCGAGGACCGTGGTGACCTCTCCGACGCCCTGGCCCGGTGCCGCGCCGGGGGCGACGCCTTCGTGTGGATCGGCCTGTACGAGCCCACGGAGAACGAGTTCGAGCTGGTCACGGAGGAGTTCGCGCTCCACCCGCTGGCGGTCGAGGACGCCCTCAAGGCCCATCAGCGCCCCAAGCTCGAGGTGTACGAGGATTCGCTCTTCGTCGTCCTGAAGCCGGTGGCGTACGAGCCGGAGAGCGACACGGTCACCTCCGGCGAGGTCATGGTGTTCGTCGGCGACTCGTTCGTGGTGACCGTGCGGCACGGCGAGGAGTCGCCTCTCAAGACGGTCCGGGAGCGTCTGGAGTCGGATCCCGAGACGCTGCGGCACGGGCCGACGGCGGTGCTGTACGCGATCGCCGACGCCACGGTGGACCACTATCTGGAGGTGGCCACCGAGCTCGGCACCGACCTGGAGCACCTGGAGGCCGAGGTCTTCTCCCCGCAGTCCGGAGGCTCGCGGAACACCGCGTCGCGGATCTACGCGTTCAAGCGGCAGGTCCAGGAGTTCCGCAGGGCGACGGTCCCGCTGACGGTGCCGCTGGCCCGGCTCTCGGGCCCGGGCCCGAAGGCGGCGGACGTGCCGTTCGTGAACGAGAAGGCGCAGCCGTTCTTCCGTGACGTCAACGACCACCTCCTGCGGGTCAACGAGTCGGTGGAGGGTCTGGACCGGCTCGTGTCGGACATCCTCTCGGCGCATCTGGCGCAGATGAGCGTGCGGCAGAACGACGACATGCGGAAGATCTCCGCGTGGGCGGCCATGGCGGCGGTCCCCACGATGGTGGCGGGGATCTACGGCATGAACTTCGACCACATGCCCGAGCTGCACTGGCGGTGGTCGTATCCGGTGGTGATCGGGGGCCTGGTCGTCCTGGAGTTCCTGCTGTTCCGGCTCTTCAAGCGGCGGGGCTGGCTGTAGGCCGGCCGGTCAGGCGAATTCGGGTGCCGTCGTGGCGGGGCCGTCGAGCGCGCCGCGCCGCTCGGGCGGCTTCAGGATGACCATGCGGTGCCAGCCCGCGGCCCGCTCGTAGGCGTACACGGCGTGGATGCCCGCGGCGAGGACGGCCGCCTTGGCCCTGGACCAGCCGAGGACGCGGCCCATGCGGGCCATCACGGCGAGGCTGACGTCCCGGTAGATCCGGATCTCGGCGAGCGCGCACTCGCGCAGGGCCCGCTGGATGGCGCGGCCGTGGCCGACGTGGGCGAAGCGCAGCAGTTCCTCGTGGCAGTAGGCGAGGTGGTTGTCCTCGTCGGCCGCGATCATCCGCACCGCGCGGCCGATGTCGGGGTGGTCGGCGAAGTGCCTGCGCAGCAGGTCCATCTGCTCGGAGGCACGTTGTTCGGTGACCCGGCTGTGGGCCAGATAGGTGATGATGTCCTGCACGGTGAGGGGCTGGTCGCCCTTGAGCCTGTCGTGTGCGAGGCCGATGCCGTGCCGCTCCAGGAGCATCGTGTAGTCGGTGTCGGACGGTACCTCGACGGGTTCGAGGCCGCGCTTCTTCATGAGGGCGTTGAAGATCCGGCCGTGCTTGTCCTCGTCGGCGCCGTGCCGGGCGATCTTGGGGGCGAGGGCGCGTTCGTCCGCCGGGACCAGTGCGGCGATCCGGGCGTTCTCCCAGCCGCCCTGCGACTCCCCGCCGGCGGCGATGGAGCAGAAGAGGCGGTACGACTCGTCGTTGTCGAGGATTTCCTCGAACAGGCTCTTGGCGGACAGCATCATTGACACCCTCTCTGCAGAGTTGTGCAGAAAACGAGTCAAATGGGTTGCATGTGACCTGGCAACCGATGTGTCCGACGAATCCGCCGAACGACGGACGGAGCGGCAGGACCGGACGCGTAACCAAGCCGCCGTCGGCGCGTTGTTCCCCGTGACGGCCGTGGCGGGGAAGACCCCCGAGCCCCCACCACGGCCGCAGAACTTCCCGGCGGCGGTTCCGCCGGGGTTACGCGAGTCCGGCCCGCTCCAGGGCCTCGGTGCCGGCCTGCAGCGAGGCGATCCGGTCCTCCAGCGTGAAGCCCGCGGGGGCCAGGGTGAGCGTGGTGACGCCGACGGCGGCGTACGCCTTCATGCGCTCGGCGATGCGGTCCACCGAGCCGAGCAGCGTCGTCTGGTCGATCAGCGAGTGCGGAATCGCGGCGGCCGCCCCCTCCTTGTCGCCGGACAGGTACTTGGTCTGGATCTCGGCGGCTTCCTTCTCGTAGCCCATGCGCTGGGCGAGCTGGTTGTAGAAGTTCTGCTTGAAGCTGCCCATGCCGCCGACGTACAGCGCGGTGTACGGGCGGAACATGTCGGCGAGCGCGGGGACGTCCTTGTCGTCGCCGACGGCGAGCGGCAGGGTCGGACAGACGTCGAACCCTTCCATCGTCTTCCCGGCCTTCTCGCGGCCCGCGCGCAGGTGGCTGATCGCGGTGTCCTCGAGGTGCTCGGCCGAGGGGAAGATGAGCAGCGCGCCGTCCGCGATCTCGCCGGTCTGCTCCAGGTTCTTCGGGCCGATCGCGGCGATGTACAGCGGGATGTGCTCGCGCTCCGGGTGCACGGTCAGCTTGAGCGGCTTGCCCGGACCGCCGGGCAGCGGCAGGGTCCAGTGCTCGCCGTCGTGGGACAGCCGCTCGCGCGTCATGGCCTTGCGCACGATCTCCACGTACTCGCGGGTGCGGGCCAGCGGCTTGTCGAACTTGACGCCGTACCAGCCCTCGGAGACCTGCGGGCCGGAGACGCCGAGGCCGAGGCGGAAGCGGCCCCCCGACAGCGAGTCGAGGGTCGCGGCGGTCATCGCGGTCATCGCGGGCTGGCGGGCCGGGATCTGGAAGATGGCCGAACCGACGTCGATGCGCTCGGTCTGGGCGGCGACCCAGCTGAGCACGGTGGCCGCGTCGGAGCCGTACGCCTCGGCCGCCCAGCAGACGGCGTATCCGAGCCGGTCGGCCTCCTGGGCGACGGCGAGGTTGTCCGCGTCCATTCCGGCGCCCCAGTAGCCGAGATTGATGCCGAGCTGCATGGCCGATCTCCTTACCGATCAGTAACGTCCCTTGTGCCCGAGACCCTAGCGTGCGGGCGCCCCGGCGGGGAGCGGCGCGTTCTCGTTCCCGGCACGGGCGCGGCGCGCCGCCGGGGCCGCCCGTGCCCGGCGCCTCACAGCCCCTCGCGGCCGTCCGGCGCCGCCTTCGCGCGTGCCCGCGTGCGCCGGTGACGTCCGCCGCCCCGTGGCACCGGCCGTCCCGGGCCGCCCTCACCGGGATTTCCGTTGTCCACAGGTCCCCACACCGCCGGTGCCGGACAGTAATCTCGGCGTCCATGGAGCAGAGGCATCTCGGCCGTACCGGCCTGCGTGTTTCCCGGATCGGACTCGGCACCCTCACCTGGGGGCGCGACACCGACGAGCATGACGCCGCGGACCTCTTGAAGACGTTCTGGGAAGCGGGCGGGAACCTCGTCGACACGGCGGACGTGTACGGCGACGGGGAGGCCGAGTACCTCCTCGGGCAGCTGATGGAAGGGCTCGTTCCGCGCCGGGACCTGGTCATCTCGACGAAGGCGGGCAGCGTGCGCGAGCCGGACCGCCGCTTCGACGGCTCGCGCAGTCATCTGCTGTCGGCCCTGGACGCCTCGCTCGCCCGCCTGGGCACCGACTACGTGGACGTGTGGCACGTGCACGGCTACGACCCCCTGACACCTCTCGACGAGACCCTCCAGGCCCTCGACCTGGCCGTCAGCAGCGGCCGCGCGCGCTACGCGGGCGTGTCCAACTTCTGCGGCTGGCAGCTCGCCAAGGCCGCCACCTGGCAGCTCTCGGCGCCCGGTATACGCACCCGGCTGGCCAGTACGCAGATGGAGTACTCCCTGTTGCAGCGCGGCGTCGAGCGGGAGGTACTGCCCGCCGCCCTCGACCTGGGCGTCGGCCTGCTGCCCTCCTCGCCGCTCGGGCGCGGTGTGCTCACCGGCAAGTACCGGGGCGGGACACCGGCCGACTCCCGGGGCGGTTCGGAACACCTCGCGCCCTTCGTGGCGCCGTATCTCGACGACACGGCGAGCGGCGTCGTGGAGGCGGTGACGACCGCGGCGGACGGCCTGGCCGTGACCGCGCTCCAGGTGGCGCTCGCCTGGGTCCGCGACCGGCCGGGGGTCGTCGCCCCCATCGTCGGCGCGCGCAACGCACAGCAGCTCACGGCCGCGTTGTCAGTGGAGGCGCTTAGTCTTCCTGACGAGATCTGCCGGGCGCTCGACGACGTGTCGGCCCCGGTGCACCACTATCCCGATCACGACTGGAGCACGCTGTGAGCACGGAGCCCGAGACCACTCAGGACGCGGAGCCGGGGACGCCGGGCGCGGACACGGCCGCCGACGCCCCTGAGCCGACGGGCGAGGACGTGGACCGGGCGGACCCGCGCCCCGGGAACGGCTCCGGGGACGGTTCCGGGGACGAGGGCACCGAAGCGGGCGACGGCACGGGCGCCGAGGGAACCGCGCCCGCCGAAGGCGCCGCGCAGGTGTCCGAGGCGGCGGCCGAGTTGGCTGCCCAGCGTGTGGAACGGGAGCGGATCGAGCGGCGGAAGGCGGAGAAGCAGGCGCCGATCGAGGCCGGGGGCAAGCTCAGCGGCACGGCCGCGGACCTGCTCGCGGCGGTGCGGGCCGTGGAGAGCGGCGAGAAGCCCGTGGCCACCGCCTTCCGCGAGCCGGATCCCGCGCCGCGCAGGGCCGCCCCGGAGCCCGCACGGCAACCGCGGCCGATCGTGGCTCCGGCCGCACCGGCACCCGGCGCGGCGCCGGAGGCGGTCGCCGCCGTCCGCGCCGTGCTGGCCGGGGCCGGCGCGCCCGAGACGCTCGCGGCGCAGGTCGTCGCGGTTCTGGGCGAGGGCGCCGACGACCTGCTCCGCGAGGACCCCTGGCAGCTGCTGCGGGTGCCCGGAGTGCGCCCCGAGCAGGCCGACGGGTTCGCCCGGACGCTGCTCGGCGCGGAGTGCCGCCCGGACGACGAACGCCGTGGCACGGCGCTGACCGTGTGGCTGCTGGAGCAGGCGGCCGTCGCCGGGCACACCGCGCTGGACGCCCCGGCCCTGACCGCCGCGCTCTCCCAGCGCTCGGTGCCGGACCCGGACGCGGCCGTGCAGAGCGCTCTCGCGGAGGGCGAGGCCCTGGCCTTCCAGGACGCGCTGGACACCGCTCCCCCGGCCCCGGCGGCCCCGGACGACACGGAGGAGCCGCAGGAACAGCCGGTGCGGATCCTGATCGGCCTGGAGCGGTACGCGCTGGCCGAGGAGAGCCTCGCCGACGGACTCGCCCGGCTGATGAACTCGGTGCCGAAGCAGGACGGTTCGGCCGCCGAATGGGAGCGGGCCGCCGCCTCGGCCCCCCGCTCCGCCGGGGAGCTGATCCGGGCGGTCGCCGCCCACGGCCTCGTGCTGCACACCGGCGGCGAAGCCTCGCGGTCCGAGGCGGCGGCGCTGCTGCACGCGGCACGCGCGCTCGGCCTGCGCGGCTGGGCCGCCGCGCACACCTCCGGCGGGCGCGACGGCTTCGCGGCCGGGCACGGTCCGGCGGACGGCGCCGCGGAGCACCCCACGGACGGCGCGGCGCCGGAAGCCGCCACGGTCGCCGGACTTCTCTCCGGCACCGAAGGACCGGGCCGGGACGCGGAGGGCGCCCTGGACCTGGACGTCCTGGTCGTCCTGGACGCTCCGCAGCTCGACGTCGAGACGGCGGCGATGCTCGTGGAGGCGCTGCCGGACGGGGCGCGGCTCGTGCTGAGCGGTGATCCGGGCGTGCTGTGGTCGGCGGGCCCGGGCCGGGTCTTCGCGGACCTGCTCGCCGCCCGCGCCTGCCCGCAGGTGGCCTCGCGGACCCCTGACCCCGGGCCCATCGGCGAACTGGTCTCCGGGATCGGCATCGGCGAGCTCAACCAGGTCGAGGCGCCCGGCAAGGAGGTCGTGATCGTCCCGGTGCGCGACGCGGGCGAGGCGGTCCACCGGACGGTCCAGCTCGTCGCGGACTCGGTGCCGCGCGCGATCGGCGTCCCGGCCGAACAGACGCAGGTCATCACCCCTGGGCACGGTGGCGCGGTCGGCACCCGCGCGCTGAACACCGCGCTCAAGGAGCGGCTGAACCCCGGTCCCGGCCGTTTCGGCGGCTTCGACCCGGGCGACCGGATCGTCCACTCCCCCGCACCGGGCCGGGCGCTGCCGGGCCGCGTGGTGAAGGCCGACGCCGAGGGGCTGCACCTGGACTGCTCGGGCGCCCCCGTGGTCGTACCGAAGGAGCGGGTGGAGCAGACCGTGCGGCACGGCTGGGCGCTCACCGCGCACCAGGCGGTGGGTCTGCGCTGGCCGGCCGCGGTCGTGGTGCTCCCGGGCGACGCCGCGGCGGCCCTGACCCGGCCCTGGGTCTACACGGCCTTCGGGCGGGCCGAGCGTCATCTCTCCGTCGTGCACGGGGTGGAGCAGGCGCTGCCGCACGCGGTGGCCGAGGTCCCGCAGAAACCGCGCACGACCCGTCTCCAGTCCCTGCTGAAGGCGCAGACACCGACGACGGGCTGATCGCCGCCCGCGCTCCCGCGACCCCGGAAAACGCGGGTGGCGGTCACCGGATTCCGGTGACCGCCACCCGCGTACGCCGGTCCGTGCCGGGCCGGCTCAGCGATCCGCGTCCAGCGGGTCCAGGGACTCGGTCCCCCCGTCGGAGCCGAGGTCGTCGTCCAGGTCGTCGTCCGACTCCTCGTCGAACACCGCGCTGACGTCGAAGCGGCAGACGACACGCTGGGGGTCGATCGACTCGAAGGGTGTCTCCAGCCATTCACCGGGCTCGGCCGGTTCGTCGGCGGCGGTCACCCAGAGCGTGGAGTCGCCCTCCTCCAGTCCGAATTCCTTGTGCCGGGTGGCGATCTCGTCCGGCTCGAACTCTCCGAAGAGGACCCCGAGCGCGCCGTGAACGGTGCCGGACGCCGCGTCGAAGCCCTCGTCGGCGGTGGCGCCGTCCTCCTCCACCGCCTCCACCCGCTGGGCCTGTGCCAGCAGTCGCTGCGGCTCCACCACCGCGTAGTCCCGGCGGATCACCACGCTCAGCGCGTTCGGCTCCTCGGGTCCGGTGTACGGAGGCAGAGTGTCGTCACCGCCGGGGATCTCGAAGGGCGTGACCTCGTCGTAGCGGTCGTAGAGGAGCTCGTCATACTCCTCGGCCGCCGCGGCGAGCTCGTTGAAAGCCTCGTAGACGTCCGGGTCGTCATCGCCCGTCCTGCGCTCGACCGCGGCCAGGTGGCGGTCGAGTGCGGTCTTGACCGCCTCTGCGGCGGCGCGTACCTCGGCAGCGGTGGGCTGCACAGCATCAGACATAGTGCAGACGCTATCCGTACAGGGCCTCTGCCCGCACAATAGATGCGATGCCGGAATACGAATTTGTCGACGTGTACGTACCTCGCGGGGTCTCCCGCAAGGACACGACACGTCTGCTGACGGACCATGCCGAGTACGGACACTGGGAGTTGGACCGCCTGAGCCTGCTCCGTGACGGCAGCCGCAGAGTGCGGTTGCGCCGGCGGATCATCCGCCAGGTACGCGCCACGTGGTGACGGAAGGCCGCTGAGCCGGTGCGGGCCCCGTCATCACGTGGCCCGCACCGTCACTCCACGGGGGGAAGGCCGTGGCGTCCCGGTCCCGGTCGTGTCGCGCGGCGATCAGGCCTGCGCGCCGGGTGATGTCCACGCCGTCCCGCTCCCCTATGCGATCATCACACCATCATCGCGTCGGCCAGGACTTCACGCCGCGGCACGCGCCCGGCGGTAGAGCACGGCGCCGGCCAGCAGCGCGGCGGCTCCCGCCGGTACGGCCGCGCCGATCGGCAGCTCACTGCCCGTGTGGGCCAGCTGGGGCGCACCGGCCGTGCCCGGCGTCCGCGCGACGGCCCCCGGGCCGGGCCGGCCGACCTGCACGGCACCCGCGCGATGCTTGCCGCCGCCCGAGGTGGACGTACCCGGGTGACCCGGGGTTCCGGGGTTGCCCGGATGTCCGGGGGTTCCGGGGTTGCCCGGGTGTCCGGGCTGACCAGGGTGACCGGGGGTTCCGGGCTGACCGGGGTGGCCAGGCTGACCGGGTTCGCCCGGGTGTCCAGGGTGACCGGGGTGCTCACAGTGACCGTCGTGACCCGGGTGGCTCGGATGTCCGGGCCGGCCGGGGTGACCCGGATGTCCGGGGTGACCGGGGTGGTGTGTCTGGTGGCCGCCGGTGGACGCGCCGTTCGCGCAGCCGTCGCCCGCCGCCGCGTTGCCGATCCCCACGACGTTCACGCTGTTGCCGCAGACGTCCACCGGAACGTCGACCGGCACCTGTACGTGGTTGCCGGAGCCCACGCCCGGCGAGTGGGCGGCGCTGCCGACGGCCCGTGAACCGCCGCCGGAGTGGGTCTCCCGGCCGGCGTGACCGCCCTGACCGCTGTGACCGCCCTGACCGCCCCGGCCTTCGGACGAAGCGCCTCGGCCGCCGTGGTTGACGCAGGTGTTGCCCATCGCCGGGTTGAGCAGCCCGACCACGTTCACGGTGTTGCCGCAGACGTTCACCGGAACGTGCACCGGCGCCTGCACCGTGTTGCCCGACAGCACGCCGGGAGAGTCCGACGCGGAGCCGATCGCCCCCGAGTCGGCGTGCGCGGAGACACCGGTGACCGCGAGCACACCACCGGCCGCCACCACGGTCATCAGGCCCTTGCGGGTGACCTGTCGCACAGCTGAAATCCCTGCCTTCAGTCCTTGGGACGTGGACCGACGGTCCCTGGGACGTGGACCGTCGAGAACACGCGCACGCCACAGGACGTGCGCGGGAGAGCCGGTCGGCCCCGGAGCGCATGGCACGCACTCCGGGGCCGACGGGCTCAGACCTTCACGAAGTGACCCTCACGAGGTGACCCACGGGATCCCCCCACAGGGGAAGAGGCGCAACGTCAGTGGTTGAGGCAGGTGTTGCCGAAGGCGGGGTTCAGCAGCCCGATCACGGAGACCGTGTTGCCGCAGACGTTCACCGGAACGTGGACGGGCACCTGAACGACATTGCCGGAGGCGACGCCCGGGGAACCCACGGCGGCACCCTGGGCACCGGAGTCGGCGACGGCCAGACCCGCACCCGCGAGAACCAGGCCACCCGTGGCAGCGGCGGCGGCGACGATCTTCTTGATCATTATTCCTCCTGATAGGCAAACGCGGTCCAGTGCAGCGGATCGCAACACCTGTAACGAGGAGGAAGTAGTAGGGCTATGGGCTTATGGTCGCATTCACCCATCCCGGGCGATCCCCGCACGCGCGGGCGAATGCCGGCGTCAACACCCCGCACCTCCACGGCGGCGCGGCAGGTCGGCCCGCCGGCACCGTGCCGGGGCGTGCCGCCGGCGGCACGTCACGACGCGTCGATGAACCGGTCCAGTACTCGGACGCCGAACTGGAGCGCGTCCACCGGCACCCGCTCGTCGACGCCGTGGAACATGCCCGCGAAGTCCAGCTCCGGGGGCAGCTTCAGCGGGGCGAACCCGAAGCAGCGGATGCCGAGGTCGGCGAAGGACTTGGCGTCGGTGCCGGCCGAGAGCATGTAGGGAACGGCACGCGCGATCGGGTCCTCGGCCGAGAGCGCGGTCTGCATGGCGTCGACGAGGGCGCCGTCGAAGCCGGTCTCCAGCGCCTTGTCCGCGTGCACGTCCTCGCGCTTGACCCGGGGGCCGAGGATCCGGTCGAGGTCGGCGAGGAACTCCTCCTCGTATCCCGGCAGATAGCGGCCGTCGACATGCGCGGTGGCCTGGCCCGGAATCACGTTGACCTTGTAGCCGGCGCCCAGCTGGGTCGGGTTGGCCGTGTTCTGGAGGGAGGCGCCGATGAGCTTGGCGATGCCGCCGAGCCTGGCGAGCGTCTCGTCCATGTTCTCCGGGTCGAGCTCGGTGCCCAGGGCGTCGCCGAGCTCGTCGAGGAAGTGCCGCAGGGTCTTCGTCACCCGCACCGGGAACTTGTGCCTGCCGAGCCTCCCGACGGCCTCGGACAGCTCCGTGATCGCGTTGTCCTTGTGGATCATCGACCCGTGCCCGGCGGTGCCGTCCACGGTCAGCTTCATCCAGTGCATGCCCTTCTGCGCGGTCTCCACGAGGTACAGCCGCAGCTTCTCGTTGACCGTGAAGGAGAACCCGCCGACCTCGCCGATCGCCTCGGTGACGCCCTCGAAGAGATCGGGGTGCTTGTCGACCAGATGCCGGGCGCCCCACGTGCCGCCGGCCTCCTCGTCCGCGAGGAAGGCGAGGACGATGTCGCGCGGAGGCTTGCGGCCGGTGCGCATCCGCTCCCGTACGACCGCCAGGGTCATGGCGTCCATGTCCTTCATGTCGACCGCGCCGCGGCCCCAGACCATTCCGTCGGCGATCTCGCCGGAGAAGGGGTGGTGGGTCCAGTCCGCCGCGTTGGCCGGTACGACATCGGTGTGGCCGTGGATGAGGAGCGCGGGCCGCGAGGGGTCCTCCCCCTCGATGCGGGCCACGGTGGAGGCACGCCCCTTGTGCGACTCGAAGACCTGCGGTTCGAGGCCGACCTCGGCGAGCTTCTCGGCGACGTACTCCGCGGCCTTGCGCTCGCCGGGGCCCGAGTGGTCCCCGTAGTTGCTGGTGTCGATCCGGATCAGCTCACGACAGAGGTCCACGACCTCGTCCTCGCCCGTGACGTTCCTGGTCGTGCCGCTCTCGCTCACGCTGCTTCCTCCCACTGTCGCCGCTGGTGGTCCCCCTCATCCTCTCTCCGACCAGCCTTCCCGCCCAAGGGCGGCCCCCACCCGTCACACGCAGTTCACGCCACGACGGGGGGTGATCGGGGACCCTCGAAAGCCTGGTAATGTTTCACCTGTCGCCGCGAGGGAAACCCGCGCGACAAACACCTTGTCCGGGTGGCGGAATGGCAGACGCGCTAGCTTGAGGTGCTAGTGCCCTTTATCGGGCGTGGGGGTTCAAGTCCCCCCTCGGACACCAGCGAGACCCCACTGCATGTGGGGTCTTTTGCATGTCCGGACCTCTTCGCGTCCACGTGTCCGGACCTCTTCCGGTGCCCCGACCACTCCGCGCCACTCGCCGGACGGTCGGACGATTCTTCGAAATTTTCGAAAAATCCATGACCATTTCCGATCTTGGTCGACACGTCCCTGGCGAACAGTCTCCGCCGAATGGACCATCCGGCACGCATGAGCAGGCATAACACCATCTCTCGCCATTGCCAGCGCGGACGAATGTTTCGGATTAGGTGCCGAAAGTATTGACAGTTGACAGGGCCGGTTCAAAACTGTCGGCGATTCACAGCGCGCCACCTCACGAGAACGAGGAGGAAACACGCACATGACCGACGCACCCGCACCCCCTCCGGGCCGCCGTAGCGGCCGCTCAGGGGCGTTCCGTCACCTCAGGCTGCTCATCAGCGGCGTCTGCACCATGCTGCTCGTCGCCGTGGCCGCCATGACGCTGCCCGGCACCGCCCAGGCCGACACGGTCGTCACCTCGAACCAGACCGGCACCGACAACGGGTACTACTACTCGTTCTGGACCGACAGCAGCGGCACGGTGTCCATGAACCTGGGCTCCGGCGGCAACTACAGCACCTCGTGGAGCAACACCGGGAACTTCGTCGCCGGCAAGGGCTGGAGCAACGGCGGACGCAGGAGCGTGACCTACTCGGGCACCTTCAACCCGTCCGGCAACGCCTACCTGGCCCTCTACGGATGGACGGCCAACCCGCTCGTCGAGTACTACATCGTCGACAACTGGGGCACCTACCGGCCCACGGGAACGTTCAAGGGCACCGTCACCACCGACGGCGGCACGTACGACATCTACCGGACGACGCGGACGAACGCGCCGTCCGTCGAGGGCACCCGCACCTTCGACCAGTACTGGAGCGTCCGGCAGTCGAAGCGGACGGGCGGGACCATCACCACCGGCAACCACTTCGACGCCTGGGCCCGCGCCGGAATGAACCTGGGCAGCTTCAACTACTACATGATCCTGGCCACCGAGGGTTATCAGAGCAGCGGGAACTCCAACATCACGGTGGGCGACGCGGGATCGGGCGGCGGATCCGGGGGTGGAACCGGGGGTGGAACCGGCGGCGGGTGCGCGGCGGCCCTGTCCGCGGGCCAGCAGTGGAACGACCGCTACAACCTCAACGTCGCCGTCACCGGATCGAGCAACTGGACCGTGACGATGAACGTGCCCGCTCCGGCGAAGATCCTCTCGACCTGGAACATCAGCGCCGGTTACCCCAGCGCCCAGGTCCTGACCGCCCAACCCAACGGCAGCGGCAACACCTTCGGCGTCACCATCCAGACCAACGGCAACTGGACCTGGCCCACCGTCTCCTGCAGCGCGAGCTGACCCCTCCCCCGCCCCCGAGGCCGAAGGACCACTACGCATGACCTTCCGCACGAGAATCCGGACGGCGTCCGGACGACTTCGCTCGTTACGCACGCTGATCACGGGGCTGGCCGTCGTCGCGACCGCCGTCGCGAGCCCCCTCGCCCTCGACGCCGGAGCCGCGCACGCCGCCACCTGCAACGGGTACGTCGGACTCACCTTCGACGACGGGCCGTCCAGCACCACGTCGACCCTGCTCAACGCCCTCAAGCAGAACGGGCTGCGGGCCACGATGTTCAACCAGGGCCAGTACGCGGCGTCCAACCCGGCGCAGGTACGGGCCCAGGTCGACGCCGGCATGTGGGTGGGCAACCACAGCTACACCCACCCGCACCTCGTCCAGCAGAGCCAGGCGCAGATCGACTCGGAGATCTCCCGGACCCAGCAGGCCGTCGCCGGCGCCGGCGGCGGCACGCCGAAACTGTTCCGTCCGCCGTACGGGGAGACCAACGCGACGGTGAAGGCGGTCGAGGCCAAGTACGGGCTGACCGAGATCATCTGGGACGTCGACTCGCAGGACTGGAACGGCGCGAGCACCGACGCGATCGTCCAGGCGGCCGGCCGGCTCACCAACGGCCAGATCATCCTCATGCACGACTGGCCGGCCAACACGATCGCCGCGATCCCGCGCATCGCGCAGGGACTGGCCGCCCGCGGCCTGTGCGCCGGGATGATCTCCCCGGGGACCGGCCGCGCCGTGGCCCCCGACGGCGGCGGCACAGGTGGCGGCGGCGGGTGCACCGCCACACTGTCCGCCGGCCAGCAGTGGAGCGACCGGTACAACCTCAACGTCACGGTCACCGGTTCCAGCAACTGGACCGTGACGATGAACGTCCCGGCCCCGGCGAAGATCCTCTCGACCTGGAACATCAGCGCCGGTTACCCCAGCGCCCAGGTCCTGACCGCCAAACCCAACGGCAGCGGCAACACCTTCGGCGTCACCATCCAGACCAACGGCAACTGGACCTGGCCCACCGTCTCCTGCGCCGCGGGCTGACCGGACCGGACCGCACCGAGGAACAGCGCGCCCGGCGTGGCGGCGGCGAGCCGTCACGCCGTCCCGCCGCGCCTGGCACAGCGAGGGTCCCGATCATCGGATCGGGGCCCTCGCTCACCGTGTCCGCGGTGTCACGCAAAGATGTGGGGCAGATCTCGTCACGTTGACATACCCCCACGTCACAGCGCTGGAGCGCGGGCCGGACGACGCTCCCGAGGACGCCTCGCATCGCTGATCCGCAGGTCCGAAGCTAGCGTCGTACTAAAATTGCAGGCTTGTTCGGAGCTGGACCGGAATATCCCCAGGCGTACCTGCGGGCCCACCGGCTCCCCGGAGTATCCGGGAACAACACGTGAGGACCCGATGGCAGCCCTCCAGCAAGGCCCCGCAGTCGCGTTGTCCGACGACGAGGTGCGTGCGGAGTTCGGTGACCAGGCGCGCTTCTCCGCCGCCTCGGCCGCCTCGCCGCGCACGCTCGTCGACATCCTCGACGCCTCCGTACGGGCGTACCCCGACGAGCCGGCTCTCGACGACGGCCGGCGCGCCCTCAGCTACCGGGCCCTGGCCGCCGAGGTCGAGGCCGTGCGGTGGCGGCTCGCGGAGGCCGGGGTCGGTCTCGGCGACCGGGTCGGCGTACGGGTCCCGTCCGGTACGAACGAGCTGTACGTGGCGATCCTCGCCGTCCTCGCGGCCGGGGCCGCCTATGTCCCGGTGGACGCCGAGGACCCGGACGAACGGGCCGAGCTGGTGTTCGGCGAGGCCGGCGTGCGCGCGGTCGTCGGCGCGGGGCTCGAGCTGACCGTCGACGGACGCTCGGAGATTCCCGCCGGGCGGCCCGGTGTCGAGCACGACGCGTGGATCATCTTCACCTCGGGTTCCACCGGCAGGCCCAAGGGCGTGGCTGTGAGCCATCGCAGCGCCGCGGCCTTCGTCGACGCGGAGGCCGACCTCTTCCTGACCGAGGAGCCGATCGGCCCCGGTGACCGGGTCATGGCGGGCCTGTCCGTGGCCTTCGACGCCTCCTGCGAGGAGATGTGGCTGGCCTGGCGGTACGGCGCCTGCCTGGTGCCCGTACCGCGCTCCCAGGTGCGCAGCGGCGCCGACCTCGGACCCTGGCTGGTCGAGCAGGAGATCACCGTCGTCTCCACCGTGCCCACTCTCGCGGCCCTGTGGGAGCCCGAGACCCTCAACGAGGTCCGGCTGCTGATCTTCGGCGGCGAGGCCTGCCCGCCCGAGCTGACGCAGCGGCTGGTGACCGAGGGCCGCGAGGTCTGGAACACGTACGGGCCGACCGAGGCGACCGTCGTGGCCTGTGCCTCGCTGCTGACCGGCGACGAGCCCATCCGTATCGGGCTGCCGCTCAACGGCTGGGAGCTCGCGGTCGTCGACGAGGCGGACGAGCCGGTGCCGATGGGCGGCAGCGGCCAGCTCGTGATCGGCGGGGTGGGGCTCGCCCGCTATCTCGACGCGGAGAAGGACGCCGAGAAGTACGCGCCGCTCGCCTCGCTGGGCTGGGAGCGGGCGTACCGCAGCGGTGACCTGGTCAAGGCCGAACCCGAGGGGCTGATCTTCCTCGGACGGGCCGACGAGCAGATCAAGCTCGGCGGACGCCGGATCGAGCTGGGTGAGGTGGACTCCGCGCTCCAGGCGCTGCCCGGGGTCGCGGGCGCCGCGGCCGCCGTGCGGACCGCGCGCGGCGGCAATCAGCTCCTCGTCGGCTATGTCGTCACCCAGGACGGCTGGGACCAGGCGGCCGCCGTCGAGAAGCTGCGCGCCGTGCTGCCCGCCGCGCTGGTGCCGCTGATCGCGCCGGTCGAGGACCTGCCGACCCGGACGTCGGGAAAGGTCGACCGGAACGCGCTGCCCTGGCCGCTGGAGGGTCTGGAGACCGGCGGTGCCAAGGAGCAGCTGTACGGCACCGAGGCCTGGCTCGCCGAGCAGTGGAGCGAGGTGCTGGGCATCCCCGTCGGCGGAGCCGGCGACGACTTCTTCGCGATCGGCGGCAGCAGTCTCGCGGCCGCCCAGCTCACCACGAAGCTGCGCGCGCGTTACCCGAACGCCGCCGTGCTCGACATCTATCAGCAGCCCGTGCTGCGCAAGCTGGCCCGGCATCTGGAGAAGTCCGGCCAGGACGACGGCGCCGAGCGGATCGTCGCGCCGGTCCCGCTGCGCGCCAAGCTGGTCCAGCTGCTCGTCCTGATCCCGCTGTTCAGCCTGCTCGGGCTGCGCTGGACGGTGGCGCTGGCCGCGCTCGGCAACGTACTGCACTGGTTCGGCCCGTATCCGTGGGCGCCGGGCGCCTCGTGGTGGCTGGTGGGCGCCGGCGCGCTGGTTCTCTACAGCCCGCCGGGGCGGCTCGCCGTGGCGGCGGGCGGCGCGCGGCTGCTGCTGCGCGGTGTGAGGCCCGGACGGTACCCGCGCGGCGGGAGTGTCCATCTGCGGCTGTGGACGGCCGAGCGGCTCGCCGGGTTCAGCGGCGCGACCTCGCTGACCGGGTCCTGGCTGGAGCGGTACGCCCGTGCGCTGGGCGCCAGGGTCGGCCCGGACGTGGATCTGCACTCGCTGCCGCCGGTGACCGGCATGCTCAAGATGGGCCGGGGTGCCGCCGTCGGCTCCGAGGTGGACCTGTCGGGGTACTGGCTGGACGGTGACCGGCTGGAGATCGGCCCGGTGAAGGTGGGCGCCGGTGCCGTGGTCGGGACGCGCAGCATCCTCTTCCCGGGGGCCCGGGTGGGCAAGCGCGCCGAGGTGGCGCCGGGTTCCGCCGTGGCGGGCCAGATTCCGACCGGGCAGCGCTGGGCCGGGGCGCCGGCGGTCAAGCTCGGCAAGGCGAAGCACGCGTGGCCCAAGGACCGGCCGCAGCGCGGCACGTACTGGCGGGTGATGTACGGCGCGACCGGACTCGCGCTGAGCGCGCTGCCGGTGCTGGCCGCCGTCCCGGCGCTGCTCGTGGCCCGGGTGTTCGTGAGCGCGGACGCCGGGCTCGGCGCGGCGCTGCGGGGTGCCGGGATCGCCCTGGTTCCGGCGACGCTCGCGTTCGGTCTCGCGTACGCGCTGCTGCTCCTGGTCGCCGTACGGCTGCTGAGTCTCGGGCTGCACGAGGGCACGCATCCGACGCACAGCCGGATCGGCTGGCAGGCCTGGACGGTCACGCAGCTGATGGACCTCTCCCGGGAGACGCTGTTCCCGCTGTACGCGGGGCTGATCACGCCGGTGTGGCTGCGGCTGCTCGGCATGCGGATCGGGCGGGGCGCCGAGGTGTCGACCGTTCTCGCGCTGCCGAGTCTGACGACGGTCGGCGAGGGCGCGTTCCTCGCCGACGACACGCTGACGGCGCCGTACGAGCTCGGGGGCGGCTGGATGCGCATCGGGCGGGCCGAGATCGGCCGCCGGGCCTTCCTCGGCAATTCCGGGATGACCGCTCCGGGCCGCAGTGTGCCGGACGGCGGTCTGGTCGGTGTGCTGTCGGCGACGCCGAAGAAGGCGAAGAAGGGCAGCTCCTATCTGGGGCTGCCGCCGATGAAGCTGCCGCGGGCGGCGCAGGGCGGCGATCAGAGCCGTACCTACGACCCGCCCGCCCGGCTGCTGTGGGCGCGCGGTCTGGTGGAGCTGTGCCGGCTGGTGCCGGTGTTCTGTTCGGCGGCGCTGGCGGTGCTGACGGTCGCCGCGCTGTGTGCGCTGGGGCCGTGGGCGTGGGTGTTCCCGGGGGCCGTGCTGCTCGCGGTGGGCGTTCTCGCGTGCCTCGTCTCCATCGTGGCGAAGTGGCTGCTGGTCGGCCGGCACCGTGCCGGTGAGCACCCGCTGTGGAGCGGTTTCGTGTGGCGCAACGAGCTGGCCGACACGTTCGTGGAGGTCGTCGCGGTGCCGTGGCTGGCGGGATCCGTGCCCGGTACTCCGCTGATGACGGCGTGGCTGCGCGGCCTGGGTGCCCGGATCGGCCGGGGCACGTGGGTCGAGAGCTACTGGCTGCCCGAGACGGACCTCGTGACGCTCGGGGACGCGGTCACGGTCAACCGGGGCTGTGTGCTGCAGACCCACCTCTTCCACGACCGGATCTTGCGGACGGATACTGTGGTCCTCCGTGAGGGCGCCACTTTGGGTCCGGGCGGAATCGTCCTGCCCGGCAGCACCGTCGGGGCCCGCTCCACTCTGGGTCCCGCGTCGCTCGTGATGGCGGCGGAGTCCGTTCCCGACGACACCCGCTGGCTGGGCAATCCGATCGAGGCCTGGCGTTCGTAGCGGACTTGACCTGATCGGACACGAAGGGCGGTACAGCGGCACGTCGAGCACAGGGCAGGGAGCAGTCGCAGCGGTGAGCGTTCAGCAGACAGCGGGACCGGACCCCTATTTCCCGGCGAACGGAGATCCCCGTTACCGGGTGCACCGCTACGAGCTCGCGCTGGACTACCGCCCCGGCCCGAACCGGCTCTCCGGCACCGCGCGGATCAACGCCATAGCGGGCCGTTCCGCGCTGCCCGAGTTCCAGCTGAACCTGGCGGACTTCCGGATCGGCCGGGTCCGTGTCGACGGCAAGGCCCCGCACTACACGCACCGGGGCGGCAGGCTGCGTGTCCGTCCGCCGAAGCCGATACGGGCCGGCGCCGCCTTCACCGTCGAGGTGCACTGGTCGGGCAACCCCAAGCCGGTCAACAGCCCCTGGGGCGGGATCGGCTGGGAGGAGCTGGAGGACGGGGCGCTGGTGGCGAGCCAGCCGATCGGTTCGCCGTCCTGGTATCCGTGCAACGACCGGCCGGCCGACAAGGCCGCGTACCAGATCTCGGTCACCACGCCGTCCGCGTACGCGGTGGTGGCCGGCGGGCGTCTGCTGACGCGGACGACGAAGGCGTCGACGACCACCTGGGTGTACGAGCAGTCGGCGCCGACCTCCAGCTATCTGGTGGGCCTGTCGATCGGCAAGTACCAGACGGTGCTGCTCGGCGACCCGGGTCTCGGGGGCGTACCGCAGTCCGGGTATCTGCCCGCGCAGCTGCTCCCGGAGTTCTCCCGGGACTTCGCGCGGCAGCCCGCGATGATGGAGCTGTTCCAGCGCCTCTTCGGGCCGTATCCGTTCGGCGAGTACGCGGTCGTGGTGACCGAGGAGGAGCTCGACGTCCCGGTCGAGGCGCAGGGTCTGTCGCTGTTCGGCGCCAACCATGTGGACGGGGCGCGGGGTTCGGAGCGGCTGATCGCACACGAGCTGGCGCACCAGTGGTTCGGCAACAGCGTGACGATCGCGGACTGGCGGCACATCTGGCTGAACGAGGGGCTCGCGAAGTACGCCGAGTGGCTGTGGTCGGAGCGCTCCGGCGGGCGCCCGGCACGTCAGCTCGCCGCCGCCGCGCACCGGAAGCTGTCCGCGCTGCCGCGGGACCTGCTGCTGTCCGACCCGGGTCGCAAGCTGATGTTCGACGACCGGCTCTACGAGCGCGGCGGGCTCACGGTGCACGCGGTCCGGTGCGCGATGGGCGACGAGGCCTTCTTCCGCATGCTGCGCGGCTGGGCGACGCTGCACCGGGGCGGCACGGTCACCACGTCCGTCTTCACCGCGCACGTCTCGCGCTACGCGGCCGAGCCGCTGGACGAGCTCTTCACGGCGTGGCTGTACGAGACGGCGCTGCCACCGTTGCCGGAGGCGACCCCGCAGATTCCCGCGCGGCCCGCCCATCCGCCGACCTATCCGCCCCCGAACGCGGACTCGGCACGGGTCCGGGGAGAATGACGCGATGACCAGCCGTTCCTGTCCCTGCGGGCTCGCCGAGCCGTACGCGCGCTGCTGCGGGCGCTTCCATCGCGGCGAGGCCGCGGCGCCGAGCGCCGAGGCGCTGATGCGGTCGCGTTACTGCGCGTTCGTGAAGGAGGACGAGGGGTACCTGCTGCGGACCTGGCATCCGCGGACGCGGCCGGCCCGGGTGGAGTTCGACCCGGGGATGCGGTGGACCGGCCTGGAGATCCTGGACACCGGTCGGGGCTCGGCGTTCCACACCGCGGGGACCGTGACCTTCCGGGCCTCCTACCGGGGCGGTTCGCTGCACGAGCGGAGCCGGTTCGAGCGGGTGGACGGGGCCTGGGTGTATGTGGACGGGGAGTTCCTCGACTGACCTGGACCGGCCCCGGGGTGCTCCGGTCAGGGGGCCAGGACGTCCAGTTCCTGGAGTGCGCCGGCCGTGATCTCGCGGGTGAGCTTCTCGGCGCGGACGGCGTCGCCCTCGCGGACGGCCTCGGCGAGCTGGACGTGCAGGGTGACGGCGGCGGGGTCGGGGTCCTCGAACATGACGTCGTGATGGGTGCGGCCGGACAGGACTTCCGCAACGACGTCTCCGAGGCGGGCGAACATCTCGTTGCCCGACGCCCTGAGAATCACCCGGTGGAAGGCGACGTCGTGGACGAGATACCCCTCCAGCTGGTGTCCGCGTGAGGTGGCGACCATGCCGAGCGCGCACTCGGTGAGCTCCGCGCACTGCTCCGCGGTGGCGTGCCGGGCGGCCAGTCCCGCGGCGACGGGTTCGATCGCCGAGCGCAGGACGGTGAGGGAACGCAGCTGGTGGGGACGGTCGGCTCCGGCCAGCCGCCAGCGGATGACCTGGGGATCGTAGACGTTCCACTCGGACCTGGGACGGACCGTCACGCCCACGCGGCGGCGGGACTCGACCAGGTACATGGATTCGAGCACCCGGACCGCCTCGCGCATCACGGAGCGTGACACCTCGAAGCGCTGTGCGAGTTCGTCGGTGCGCAGCACGCTGCCCGGCGGGTAGTCGCCCGCCGTGATCGCCGGTCCGAGGGTCTCCAGTACGTGTCCGTGCAGGCCCCGGCCCCGTGTGCTCATGGGGTCAGGGTACGAGGCATACGCCACGAACAAAAAGTCAGACTTATATGTCACACGCTCTTGAATTAGTCGTACCTAATGCGTTTCAGTATCGTCGACATCAGATGTCGACGAAGACAGCGAGAGCGTGATGCAGCACAGTCCCACCCCCCATGTCGTCGTGGTCATGGGCGTCGCAGGCACCGGGAAGACCACCGTCGGCGCCCTGCTCGCGGCCCGGCTCGGCGTGCCGTACGCCGAGGGCGACGACTTCCACCCGCAGGCCAACATCGCCAAGATGACGGCCGGGACGCCGCTGACCGACGACGACCGGTGGCCCTGGCTGGACTCCATCGGGCACTGGGCGCACGAACGCGCCGGGCTCGGCGGTGTGGTCAGCGGCTCGGCGCTCAAGCGCGTCTACCGGGACCGGCTGCGGGCGGCGGCGCCCGGGATCGTCTTCGTGCATCTGACCGGCACCCGCGAGCTCATCGAGGACCGGATGTCGCACCGCACGGGGCACTTCATGCCCACGGCGCTCCTGGACTCGCAGTTCGCCACGCTCCAGCCGCTGGCGGCGGACGAGGCGGGCGTCGAGGTGGACGTGTCCCACGGCCCCGCCGAGATCGCCGAGCGGGCCGTGAGGGCGCTCGAAGCCCTCTGACGCCGCCCCGCCGGTGGCACCGCACCTCCCTCCTCCATGACAACGCTGTCTCCCTGACAGCGGCTGTCCCGTCCGCGCGCCGCCGCTTCCCCGCGCCTTCCGTCCGGAAGGCGCCGCTCCGCCGCCTTCCGGACGGAAGGTTCTCCCCCACGCACTCCTCCCCGCGTCCGTTCATCAAGCAAGCAAGGGAACAACCGTGACCAGACTCAGTGTCGAGATGCTGGCAGCGGACACCGTCGAACCGATCACCTCGGCGGGCCACGCTCAACTGGGCATAGCCGTGCTGGCGGGCATCGCCGTCATCGTCCTGCTCATCACCCGGTTCAAGCTGCACGCCTTTCTCGCCCTGACCATCGGCTCGCTGGCACTCGGCGCGTTCGCCGGCGCCCCGCTCGACAAGACCATCGTCAGCTTCACCACCGGACTCGGCTCGACCGTGGCCGGTGTGGGTGTCCTGATCGCCCTCGGCGCGATCCTCGGCAAACTGCTCGCCGACTCGGGCGGCGCCGACCAGATCGTCGACACCATCCTCGCGAAGGCCGGCGGGCGTGCCATGCCGTGGGCGATGGTGCTGATCGCCTCGGTGATCGGTCTGCCGCTGTTCTTCGAGGTCGGCATCGTGCTGTTGATCCCGGTGGTCCTGATGGTGGCCAAGCGCGGCAACTACTCGCTCATGCGCATCGGCATCCCGGCGCTCGCGGGCCTGTCGGTGATGCACGGTCTGATTCCGCCGCACCCCGGTCCGCTGGTCGCGATCGACGCGGTGCACGCGAACCTCGGCATCACCCTCGCCCTCGGTGTCCTGGTCGCCGTCCCGACCGTGATCGTCGCCGGTCCGGTGTTCTCGCGCTACGCGGCCCGCTGGGTGGACGTCCAGGCCCCCGAACGCATGGTCCCGGCGCGCGCCTCGGAGGACCTGGAGAAGCGCCCGGGCTTCGGCGCGACCCTCGCCACCATGCTGCTCCCGGTGGTGCTGATGCTGGCCAAGGCCCTGGTGGACATCGTCGTCGACGACCCCACGGACATGACGCAGCGCGTCTTCGACGTCGTCGGGGCGCCGCTGATCGCGCTGCTCGCGGCCGTGATCGTGGGCATGTTCACACTGGGCCGGGCGGCGGGCTTCACCAAGGACCGCATCGCGACGACCGTCGAGAAGTCCCTCGCGCCCATCGCCGGCATCCTGCTCATCGTCGGCGCGGGCGGCGGTTTCAAGCAGACGCTGATCGACTCCGGTGTGGGCCGGATGATCCTGGAGATCTCCGAGGACTGGTCGATCCCCGCGCTGTTGCTGGCCTGGTTGATCGCCGTCGCGATCCGGCTCGCGACGGGTTCGGCGACCGTGGCCACCATCTCGGCGGCCGGCCTGGTCGCGCCCCTCGCGGCCGACATGTCGACCACCCACACGTCCCTGCTCGTCCTCGCGATCGGCGCGGGCTCGCTCTTCTTCAGCCATGTCAACGACGCCGGGTTCTGGCTGGTGAAGGAGTACTTCGGCCTGAGCGTCGGCCAGACCGTGAAGACCTGGTCCGTCATGGAGACGATCATCTCGGTGGTGGCCGGGGGCCTGGTGCTGCTGCTGTCGCTCGTCATCTAGGCGGCCGTCCCCGCATCTAGTACCGCGACAGGCAACGTTTGCCCCGCCGGGATCCGGACGGGTGTCCGCGAGGCCGCACCTGTCAACGGCCGTATCTGTCACGGCCGTACCTGTCACGGCCGGACCGCGAACGGGCCGCGGGGAGAACCGTATTCGGTTCTCCCCGCGGCCCGTTCGTCGTCGTCAGCGGGTGCTCACGGCCGCCACAGCGGATGTTCGCGGTCGGCCCACACCCGGCTCACCGATCCCGTGCGCAGGCCCCGCCGGGCCTCCGGGTCGCCCAGCGCCATACCGATGTGGCCCGCGAGGACGATGCCGACGGTGAGGGCCAGCCAGTCGTGGACGAAGGTCGCCGAGGTGCGCCACATCAGCGGGGTGAGGTGGGTGAACCACATCAGCAGACCGGTGCCCAGCATCACCAGGGTCGCCCCCGCGATCCAGGCGGCGTAGATCTTCTGCCCCGCGTTGAACTTGCCGGCCGGACGGGACTCCGGGTCCTTGTCGCGGCGCAGTGCCGCCCGCAGCCACACCCGGTCGTGCGGGCCGAAGCGGTTCAGGAAACCCAGGTCGCGGCGGAACGCCCGGGAGGCGAGGCCCGCGAGGACCGGGACCGGCAGCATCAGACCGGCCCATTCGTGGACGCGGACGACGAGTTCGCGGCGGCCGACGAGTTCGGCGAACTGAGGGATGTACAGACAGGCCGCGGTGGCCACGCACACACCCATCAGCGCGCCGGTGACCCGGTGCACCCAGTGCTCGGCCCGGGTGAAACGCCGTACGTGGGAGGAGTGCACGGCCCCGGTCGGCGACGCGTCAGCTCGTGGGTTCATCGTCGCGTCCGTTCGAACGGCCGACCCAGGCGTCGACGTCGTACCCCCGGTCCTCCCAGTACCCGGGACGGACGTCCTTGGTGACGGTGATGCCGGAGAGCCACTTGGCGGACTTGTAGAAGTACATCGGGGCCACATAGAGACGGACGGGACCGCCGTGGTTGTGGCCGAGGGGCTTGTCCTGCATGCGCAGGGCCACCAGGACGTCCGGGCGCCTGGCCTGGCGCATGGTGAGGCTCTCCGTGTACGTCCCGTCGAAGCAGGTGAAGCGGATGGCGCCGGCCGAGTGGTGCACCCCGGCGGCGTCCAGGAGGTGCGACAGGCGTACGCCCTCGAAGGGGGTGCTCGGGACCCTCCAGCCGGTGACGCACTGCACGTCGTGCACCAGTCGGGTCTGGGGCAGGGCGCGCAGGTCGGCGAGGGTGTAGCTGGTGGGCCGGTCGACCAGTCCGTCGACGGTGAGACGGTAGTTCGTCTCGTTCTTGTGGGGGACGGACGCCGCCACCGAGTAGTAGCGGAAGCCACCGCCGTTGGGCAGCAGCCCCGTCAGGCCGGTCGGGTCCTTCTGGGAGGCACCGGCGAGGAAGGCGTCCATCGCGCGCTGGAGCGTGGGCGCGGTCACCAGGCCGAGGGCGCCGAGTCCGAGCGTGCCGAGCAGCACCCGGCGGCCGACGGGCCTGCCGCGCTCTCCGGACGCCTCGTGTTCCTCGTGTTCCTCGCGTCCCGTACGGACGTCACCGGCCTCGCGGACTTCACGGTCGTCGCGAGCCTCGTGTTCCTCGCGGTCTTCCGGTTCCCGCGGTTCGGGGTGTTCCGGCTCGCGGGGCTCCGGCCGCTCGGGTTCCCGTGGCCTCGGTCGCTCCGGGTCCGGTTCCCCGGGCCTTTCAGTGTTCACCCCTTGATTCGAGCACCCGCGACCCCCAAAAAGCCAGCGGTGGCGGGTGCTCGTCAGCGTTCCGTCATCTCTTCTCACCTGCGGACCGGGAACATCGGCCCCCGAGAGGACGGCGGGGCCTCATCAGGTGGCGGACTCGGCCGCCTTGTCCAACTGGAACGCCTCGTTGCCGAGGCCGATCCGGGCGTGCGCCTCGGGCTTGCGGGAGCGCAGCAGCAGCCCCTGGACGAGTCCGGCGAGCAGCGCGACCCCGATGACGGCGGGCAGCAGCACGTTCAGGACGGAGTCCGGACCCGAGGCGACGAGGACGTCGAAGTCCTTGACGGTGTAGACCGCGATGACCAGCAGGGCGAGGCCCGCGATCGCGGAGGTGACCAGACGCCAGGACTGGGCGCGGGCCGCGCCGCGACGGACGAAGAACACGATGACGGAGAGCGAGGCGGCCGCCATCAGGAGGGTGACGCCGAGCGCTCCGACGTTGCCGCCCCAGGTGAAGAGCTGGAGGACGGGCGCGGTCGGGTCCCCGGTCGGCTTGTCGTCGGACAGGGCGAAGCCGCCGACCACGATGAGCGAGACGACGGTGTGCAGGAGCGAGCCGGTGCCGGGGGCTCCGCTGGACTCGGAGGTGCGGCCGAAGGCGGCGGGCAGCAGACCCTCGCGGCCCATGGCGAAGGCGTAGCGCGCGACGACGTTGTGGAAGCTGAGCAGTGCCGCGAACATGCCGGTCACGAAGAGCACGTGCAGGACGTCGGTGAACGTGGAGCCGAGGCGTGACTCGGTGAGGAAGAACAGCAGTCCGGCGCTCTGCTTGTTGGCGGTGCCCACGATCGCGGAGGGTCCGGTGGCGACGGTGAGCGCCCAGGAGCTGATCGCGAAGAAGACGGCGACGAAACCGATCGCGAGGAACATCACGCGGGGCACGAGGATGTGCGGCCGGCTGGTCTCCTCGGCGTAGACCGGGGCCTGTTCGAAGCCGGTGAAGGCGGCGATGCAGAAGCACAGCGCGGTGCCGACGCCCGCTCCGGTGAGGGTGTCGGGGTTGAAGGCGTGCAGCGACAGGCCCTCCTTGGCGGGATCACCGACGGCCGCGATGTCGAAGACGACGACGAGCGTCACCTCGATGACCAGCAGGACGCCGAGCACCCAGGCGTTGACGTCGATCTTCAGCCAGGCCAGCGCGCCCACGACGAGCACGGCGGCCAACGCCGGTATCCACCAGACGACTTCGGTGTCGAGGTAGGTGGCGAACAGCCCGGAGACCTCGAAGCCGAAGAGGCCGTAGATCCCGACCTGGAGCGCGCTGTAGGCGACGAGGGCGACCGCGGCGGCGCCCGCGCCCGGGGTGCCGCCGAGCCCGCGCGAGATGTACGCGTAGAAGGCGCCCGCGTTGTGGACGTGCCGGCTCATCTCGGCGTACCCGACGCTGAAGAGCACCAGGACGATGCCGAGGATGACGAAGAGCAGCGGCTGCCCGACGATCCCCATCACCGCGAATGTGGTGGGCATGACACCCGCGACCACCATGAGCGGGGCGGTGGCCGCGAGAACGGACAGCAGCAGACCCGCCGTGCCCAGCCGGCCGGCGCGCAGGGCCCGGTCCTGTCCCTTGAACGTGCTGATGCCGGCGCCGTCGGCGTCCGGTCTTCCCGTGCTCGACGTACTCGATGTGCTCGAACTGCCCGTCGTCATCGCGGGGTCGTCCTTTCGGATGTCAGATCATCGGGGGCGTTCACACCGTGCCGAGCACGCGGTCGCGCGCGGCACGGAAGGCTTGGTGTCCGTCGAGGTCCGGATACGACCACGGAGCCGCCGTCGGGTGGTCCGCGATCCGGAGGAACAGGGCGGCTGCCTCGCCGTCCCGGCCCTCGCAGACCTTGGCGTGGGCGAGGAAGTTGAGGTCGACCAGGCGGCGCGGGTGGTCGGCGTGCTCCCACTCCAGCCACCAGTCGAAGGCGGCCTTCATCACCTGGCGGGCCCGGCGCCCGGCCCAGTGCCCGGAGGCGACCGGGTCGGCGGGCTCGCTCCCGGCGCCGGCGAGCACACGGAAACGCTCGGCGTGCGCGACGACCGGAAGGATCGCGAGCGGTGAGTCGGCGGGCGCCTGCTCGGCCGACCAGTTGGCGAAGTCGTACACCTCGTGCAGCGGGTCCTGGCCCGCGGCGGCTCGGCGCTCGGCGAGCCGGGCGACCATCAGGTGGTGCGCGTGGTGATGGACGGCGTGCCGGTGGCGCACCTCGTCGAAGAGCCGGACCACGTCGTCCTCGGCTCCGAGCGAGCGCTCCAGGAGGAGGAGTCCGAGCCAGGGGGTGGGGTCGTCGGGGGCGAGGGCCGCCGCCCGCCGGCAGGCCTCACGGGCACTGTCGGGGCGCTCCTTGCCGTGCAGGGCGCGTTCCACGGCGGCGCAGCCGAGGAGTACGGCGGCGTCGGCGGATTCCGGTTCGGCCAGCTGCCAGTCGCGGGCCCAGGCGAGCGTCGCCGGCTCCTGCGCGAGGACGGTGACACGATGCCCGCGGCGGTCCCAGTCGTCGCCGGTCGCGGCGAGCAGCGTCCGGACGTCGGTCCACCGCCCCTGGTTCAACGCGGCGCGTGCGGTCACGAGTTCGGCGTCGTCGAGGGCGGCGTCGAAGACCTGGGACGCCCGCTTGCGGCCGCGACCCAGGGGAGGTGGGGGTGGTGACACCGCTGCTCAACCTCACAGGCGCGGTTCGTCAAAGTGTGATCACGCACAGCAAACCCGGAGCCACCGGTTCAAGTCAAGCGCGGCCCATGTCACTACACGTGTCAACTGCCCGTGTGTACAGCTCAGTTACCTTCACTGTTTCCACAAAGTCCTGAACAGGCGCCTTGTCCGCCCGACTTGGACGGTCTTCATACCGCCGATCCAGGAACGGCCGCCCCTGTCCTGATGACAACGGCCGTCCCGGACGGGCGACTTGGACGCGGTCCCCGGCCACGAGGACCGGGGACCGCGAAGGGCGGGACCACGAAGGGCGGGGATCGCGAAGGCCGTCCGGAGGTGACCGGCTCAGCCCGCGGACCGCCCGGGACACGATCGCCCGGGCCCGTGAACCGCCCGGGACGCGGTCACTTCACCGCCTTGGCCGCCGCCCGGCCCGCCGTGCGGCCGGAGAAGAGGCAGCCGCCGAGGAAGGTGCCCTCCAGCGAGCGGTAGCCGTGGACTCCGCCGCCGCCGAAACCGGCGGCCTCACCGGCGGCGTACACGCCCTCCAGCGGGTCGCCGCCCTCGGTCAGCACCCGCGAGGAGAGGTCCGTCTCCAGGCCGCCGAGGGTCTTGCGGGTCAGGATGTTGAGCCGCACCGCGATCAGCGGACCGGCCGCGGGGTCGAGGATGCGGTGCGGGCTCGCCGTGCGGATCAGCTTGTCGCCGAGGTAGTTGCGGGCCCCCCGGATCGACATGACCTGGAGGTCCTTGGTGAAGGGGTTGGCGATCTCCCGGTCCCGCGCGACGATCTCGTGGCGCAGCGCCGCCTCGTCGATGAGGGGCTTCTCGGTGAGCGCGTTCATCCCGCGCACCAGCGCGCCGAGATCCTTCTCGACGACGAAGTCGACACCGTTGTCCATGAACGCCTTGACCGGTCCGGGCACGTCCGCGCGGGCCCGGCCGAGGACGCCGCGGATCGACTTGCCGGTCAGGTCGGGGTTCTGCTCCGAGCCGGAGAGCGCGAACTCCTTGCCGATGATCTTCTGGTCGAGCACGAACCACGTGTAGTCGTAGCCCGTCTTCATGATGTGCTCGAGGGTGCCGAGCGTGTCGAAGCCCGGGAAGAGCGGTACGGGCAGCCGGTTGCCGCGCGCGTCCAGCCAGAGGGACGAGGGGCCCGGCAGGATGCGGATGCCGTGCTTGTCCCAGATGGGGTTCCAGTTCTGGATGCCCTCGGTGTAGTGCCACATGCGGTCGCGGTTGATGAGGCGGGCGCCGGTCTCCTCCGCGATCCCGAGCATGGCCCCGTCGACGTGGGCGGGGACACCGGAGATCATCCGCTCGGGCGGGGTGCCCAGCCGCTCCGGCCAGTTGGCGCGCACGAGGTCGTGGTTGCCGCCGATGCCGCCGGAGGTGACGATCACGGCCTGGGCCCTGAGCTCGAAGGCACCGGTGACCGTACGGCTGCTGGCCTGGCCGCGCTCGATGCCGGACGGCTCCAGGACCTCCCCGGTGACGGTGTCGACGGAGCCCGCGCTGCGGGACAGACCGGTGACCCGGTGCCGGAACCGCAGCTCGACCAGTCCGCGGGCCACCCCTTCCCGTACCCGGCGCTCGAAGGGCGCGACGAGGCCGGGCCCGGTCCCCCAGGTGATGTGGAAGCGCGGCACCGAGTTGCCGTGCCCGTTGGCGTCGTAGCCGCCGCGCTCGGCCCAGCCCACCACGGGGAAGAAGCGCACGCCCTGCGCGTGCAGCCAGGGCCGCTTCTCGCCGGCCGCGAAGTCGACGTACGCCTCGGCCCAGCGACGCGGCCAGTGGTCCTCCGGCCGGTCGAAGCCGGCCGTGCCCATCCAGTCCTGGAGGGCCAGCTCGTGCGTGTCCTTGATCCGCATGCGGCGCTGCTCGGGCGAGTCGACGAAGAAGAGCCCGCCGAAGGACCAGTGCGCCTGGCCGCCGATCGACTGCTCGGGCTCCTGATCGAGGAGGATCACCTTGCGGCCGGCGTCGACGAGCTCCGCGGTCGCCGCGAGCCCCGCGAGGCCCGCTCCGATGACGATCACATCTGCGTCGTAGGCCATGGGCCCGTCCTCTCGGCATTCCGACGGGTCGGATCGGGTCGGCGTCACGGGGGACGACCTGATGACGTTTGTCACGAACCGATCGGTGGCGTCGCTGGTTGGTGAGACATTGGTGCCGGTCGACCACACGGCCGACCAGCACTTGTTACTGATGGGTCCGAATCCTCGGCAAGAAAGGTGACCGAGTCAACCGCCTGGTTCCGGTTGTTCCCGGGGGCGTGCGCGCGGACCATGGCACTACAGTCGGCGGGATACGCAACACTGGCCCGCCCCGACTTCTGACGCATCGAGGTACCCAGCGTGTCGGTACTGGTTCTGGTCCTCGCCGTGAGCGCGGCCTGCTGCCTGGGATTCGGGTTCGTGCTCCAGCAGAACGCCGCCTCGCACGCCCCGCTCAGCGACTTCCTCTCGCCGCGCATCCTGCTCGACCTCATCCGGGTCCCCCGCTGGCTGGGCGGTATCGGACTCATGGTGTGCGGCATGGTCCTCGGGGCGATCGCGCTCGGCAACGGCGAGGTCTCGCTGGTGGAACCGCTCCTCGCCACCAACCTGCTCTTCGCGCTCGCGCTCTCCCGACATCAGACCAAACAGCCGCTGGGCCGGCAGGGCTGGGCCGGGCTGCTGCTGCTCGCCGGCGGTGTCTCGGCGTTCATCATCGCCGGGCAGCCACAGGGCGGCGAGGCCGTCGACGACCCGCTGCGGCACTGGCTGATCATCGGGATCGTGGTCGGGCTCGCCGTGCTGCTCACCACCTGTGCGAAACGGTCCCGGCTGAGCGCCGGACCCGTGCTGCTCGCCACCGCCGCCGGCCTGCTGTACGGCCTTCAGGACGCGCTCACCCGGGTCAGCGGCCAGCGGTTCAGTGCCGACGGGCTGGCCGCGCTGCTCACCAGCTGGCAGCCGTACGCGGTGCTCGCCCTCGGCGTGACCGGACTGATCCTCGTCCAGAGCGCCTTCGAGACCGCGCCCCTGCGGATGTCGCTCCCCGCGCTCACCGCCGCCCAGCCGCTGGCGGGCATCGTCTGCGGGGTGGGCTTCCTCGGGGACCAGCTGCGCACCGACGCGGGCGCCCTCGCCTGGCAGGCCGCGGGGCTCGCCGGCATCGTGACGGGGATCGTCCTGCTGGGCATGCACCCGGCGATGCCCTCGGGCACCGCGGAACCGGAACACTCGCGGGACCTCCAGCCGCACTGAGCGAGCCCCGGACGGCCCGGGCCCGTGACGCCGTACCCGGCCGCCGTCGAGGCACCGGCCGCCGTCGAGGCCGCGCACTGCGCCGTCCGGCCGACGCCCCGGCCGAGGCGTCGGCGCACCACCCGACGGCCCCGCACACCACCCCGACGGCCGTGAGCACCGCCACCGCGGAGCCCGGAGCTGCTTGGATGGAACCCATGAGTGCCGCTGACGAGATCCTCGACATCGTGGACGAGAACGACGAGATCATCGGGCAGTCCCCGCGCGGGGAGGCGTACGCGCGCGGGCTGCGCCACCGGTGCGTGTTCATCGAGGCGCGGGACGCCCGGGGCCGGCTCTTCGTCCATCGGCGCACCCCCACCAAACTGGTGTTCCCCTCGTTCTACGACATGTTCGTGGGCGGGGTCGTCGGCGCGGGCGAGTCCTACGACGACGCGGCGCTCCGTGAGGCCGAGGAGGAACTCGGCGTCTCGGGGCTTCCCCGGCCGACCCCGCTGTTCAAGTTCCTGTACGACGACGGGGCCGGCGCGACCTGGTGGTCGGCCGTGTACGAGGTCCGCTGCGAGCTTCCGGTGAACCCCCAGGCGGAGGAGGTCGCCTGGCACGACTTCCTCACCGAGGACGAGGTGGAACGCCGGCTGGAGGAGTGGACGTGGGTGCCGGACGGGCTGGCGGCCTACGAGCGGCTCACCGACTACCGGGCGATGGACTGATCCGCCCGGCCGAACGCGACCGGGGCGGCACCGGAGGAGCCCCTCCCGAGGCCCCCCGGTAGGGTCCTGGGCGTGATCGAACTCGTGCGCAATGTCCGGTTGTGGTTCGCGCCGCAGGAGATCCGGTCCGAGGGCAGGACCCCGGACTACCGGTTCTCGCTGGCCAATGAGCGGACCTTTCTGGCCTGGCTGCGCACCGCGCTCGCACTCATCGGCGGCGGCTTCGCCGTGGACCAGTTCCTGCCGGACCTGCGCTGGGCCTGGCGGGCGGGTCTGGCCCTGGCGCTGCTGGCGGCGGGCGTGCTCTGCGCGCTGCGGGCCGTCAATCACTGGGTGCGCTGCGAGCGGGCGATGCGGCGGGACGAGGACCTGCCGGTGTCGCGCTTCCCGGCGCTGCTGAGCATCGTCGTCGCGGTCGTCGCGGTCGCGATGGTCGTCGTCGTCCTCGTCGGCTGGGCGGGATGACCACCCCTCTCCGGGAGGAGCGCGATCCGGGCCTCCAGCCGGAACGCACGCGGCTGGCCTGGCGCCGTACGACCCTCTCCTGCACCGTCGCGTCCGTGCTCGCCGCGAAGGCGGCCCTGCACGAGCGGGACTCGGCCGCCGGGATCATGGCGTTCGCGTTCTGCTGCGTCGCCTGGCTCGCGTTCCTGGCCCTCGCCCACCGTCGCATCCGGACCCTGGCGGCCGCGGGCCCGGCGGGTCCGGCCGCGCTCGCGCCCCGGCTCGCGGCGGCGACGGCGCTGTGCACGGTGGCACTGGCCGTGTTCGCCGTGGCGCTGGTGTTCTAGGCGCCGGGTCCAGGTGTCGGGTCCTCCGGCTGTCGGGTCCTCCAGGTGTCGGCTCCCCCGGAGCGGCGCCCGTCCGGGCGAGACGCCGATCACGTTTGGCGCAGCGGCTGGACGACATACCGACTGGTCGGCATCATGGTCATGTCCCGATACCCGTGTGCTGAGGAGCGACAGATGAGCCCGGACCACCCGCCAGGTCTCGATCTCGACCGGCTGCGCGGCCTGCTCGACCGTGAGCGGCCCGGACTGGTGAACGGCCCGCTGAGCGGCCGGCTGATCGAGGGCGGACGGTCGAACCTCACGTACGCGGTCACCGACGGCACCGCCCGGTGGGTCGTACGACGGCCTCCGCTGGGCCATGTGCTGGCCACGGCGCACGACATGAGGCGTGAGCACCGGGTGATCAGCGCACTGCACCCGACGGCCGTGCCGGTCCCGGACCCCGTGCTGCTGTGCGAGGACGAGTCGGTGCTCGGCGCCCCGTTCTACGTCATGGAGTTCGTGGAGGGCACCCCCTTCCGCACCGCCGACCAGCTCGCCCCGCTCGGCCCGCGGCGCACCCGCGACGCCGTGCTCGGTCTGGTCGACACCCTGGTCGAACTGCACGCGGTGGACCCCGCCGCGGTCGGCCTCGCCGACTTCGGCCGCCCCGAGGGCTTCCTCGACCGGCAGCTGCGGCGCTGGGGCAAGCAGCTGGCCGCCTCCCGCAACCGCGAGCTGGCCGGCATCGACGAACTCCACGCGGCCCTGGGCCGTGAACTGCCCGCCTCCCCCGCGCCCACCGTCGTGCACGGCGACTACCGGCTCGACAACGTGCTGATCGGACCCGACGACCGGATCAGGGCGATCCTGGACTGGGAGATGTCCACGCTCGGCGACCCGCTCACCGACCTCGGGCTGCTGGTCATGTACAGCACGCGCCTGGAGCTGCCCGACTCCCCCATCAGCACGACCGCCTCGGCCGCCGGACACCCCCCGGCGAGCGAGATCGTCGAGCGGTACGCCGCGCGCTCGGGGCGCGACGTCTCCGCGGTCTCCTGGTACACGGCCTTCGCCTGGTTCAAGCTCGCCGTGATCCTGGAGGGCATCCACTACCGCTACACCAAGGGCCAGACGGTCGGCACGGGCTTCGACCGCATCGGCGAGCTGGTTCCCGTCTTCATCGAGCACGGCCTGACCACCCTTCAGGAAGGCTGATCCGCCATGGACTTCGCATTCGACGCGCGCACCGAAGGGCTGCGCGGGAAACTGCTCGCCTTCATGGACGAGTACGTGTACCCGGCGGAGGCCGTCGCGGAGGAGCAGCGCGCCCTGCTGGCCTCGCCGTGGGACACGCCCGCCGTGGTCGGCGAGCTGAAGGCCGAGGCCCGCAGGCAGGGTCTGTGGAACCTCTTCCTGCCGGACTCCGCGTACGGTGCCGGGCTGACCAACCTCCAGTACGCGCCGCTCGCCGAGATCACCGGCCGCAGCCCGCACCTGGCGCCCACCGCGCTGAACTGCGCCGCTCCGGACACCGGGAACATGGAGGTGCTCGCCCAGTTCGGCGACGAGTCGCAGCGCAAGCAGTGGCTGGAGCCGCTGCTGGCCGGGGAGATCCGTTCCGCGTTCGCGATGACGGAGCCCGAGGTCGCCTCCTCGGATGCGACGAACATCACCACGCTGATCGAACGGGACGGCGACGAGTACGTCGTCACCGGCCGCAAGTGGTACATCTCCGGGGCGATGAACCCCGACTGCAAGATCTTCATCGTGATGGGCAAGACGGATCCGGACGGCGCCGACATCCGCCGCCAGCAGTCGATGATCCTGGTCCCGCGCGACACCCCGGGCCTGGAGGTCCGGCGCGCCATGCAGGTGTACGGCTACGAGGACCACTCCCACGGCGGGCACGCGGAGGTCGTCCTCGACCACGTCCGGGTCCCGGCGAGCAACCTGATCGGCGAGGAGGGCGGCGGGTTCGCCATCGCGCAGGCGCGGCTCGGTCCGGGCCGGATCCACCACTGCATGCGGCTGATCGGCATGGCCGAGCGGGCCATCGAGCTGATGTGCCGCCGGGCGGTGTCCCGTACGGCGTTCGGCAAGCCGCTGGCCCAGCAGGGTGTGGTGCAGAACTGGATCGCCGACGCCCGGGTCACCGTCGAGCAGCTTCGTCTGCTGGTCCTGAAGACCGCCTGGATGATGGACACCGTCGGCAACAAGGGCGCCCACACCGAGATCCAGGCCATCAAGATCGCCACTCCGCGCGCGGTCGTGGACATCCTCGACAAGGCGGTCCAGCTGCACGGCGCCGGCGGCGTCAGCCAGGACTTCCCGCTGGCCGAACTGTGGGCCGCCGCGCGGACGCTGAAGCTCGCGGACGGTCCCGACGAGGTCCACCAGCGCTCGCTGGCCCACCGGGAGATCAAGAAGCACGTCTGACGCGGTGCGGTGCGGGGGGGAGTTTCGCCCCCTCCGCCCCTGCCCGTCCCGAACCGGGGGGCGCTGCCCCCGGACCCCCGCTCCTCAAACGCCGGAGGGGCTGATTTTTCAGCCCCTCCGGCGTTTGAGGACGAGACGTGTCGTCAGGGGCGCAGGGCGCGCAGGAGCAGGTCGGCCAGGTGGTCGGCGACCTCCTGGGGGGCCAGGGGGCCGTCGGGGCGGTACCAGGTGGACAGGTGGTGGACCGAGCCGAAGTGGTAGTCGACGACCAGGTCGGCGGGGGTGGCCGTGGAGAAGACGCCCTTCTTCTGGCCCTCCTCGACCAGGGCGCGGAAGCGCTCGTGGTAGCGGCGCCGCTCGGACCGCACCTGCTTGAGCTTCTCGGGGCCCAGGTGGTGCATCGACCGGAAGAAGATCGAGGCGTCGTCCAGATTGTCGATGGTCGTGACGACCACGTCGGCCGCCGCGCGCCGCAGCCGCTCCTCGACCGGCGCGTCGGCGTCGGCGAAGGCGTCCAGCCGCTCCTGCTGGAGGCGCAGCACGCGCGCGTAGACCTCGTGCAGGAGGTCGTCCTTGGAGCCGAAGTAGTGGTACAGCGCCCCCTTGGTGACGCCCGCGGCCTCGACGATCTCCTGCACCGAGGTGCGGTCGTAGCCCTGCTCGGCGAAGAGCCGGGTGGCGGCGGCGAGGAGCCGCTGCGGGACGGGCGTACCGTCACCGTCCGTCGTCCTGGGCACTGCCGCCACCTGCCTTCCGTACGTTCACTTCGATGTCCGTCGTCCGCGGGGAGTCCTGGAGACTACTGGGAGTCCTGGGACCGGGAACGCAGTTCCCGACGAAGGATCTTCCCACTCGCCGTCTTCGGCAGTTCGGGCAGGATCTCCACCCGCCGCGGATACTTGTAGGCGGCCAGTCTCTCCTTGCAGTACGCGGCCAGCGCGTCGGGGTCCTCGGTGGCCCCCGGGCGCAGGCTGATGTACGCCATGACGGTCTCCCCGCGGTAGCCGTCCGGGATCCCGACGACGGCCGCCTCGCGGACCGCCGGGTGGGTGTGCAGGACGTCCTCGACCTCGCGCGGCCAGACCTTGAAGCCGGACGCGTTGATCATGTCCTTCTTCCGGTCGACCACGTAGAGCCAGCCGTTCTCGTCCATGAAGCCGATGTCGCCGGTGTGCAGCTCGCCGTCCGGGAAGGTCTCGGCGGTGGCGTCGGGGCGGCGCCAGTAACCGGGCACCACCTGCGGACCGCGGACGAGGATCTCGCCCTGCTCTCCGAAGGGGACCTCCTGGCCGAGGTCGTCGACGATGCGCACGACCGAGTCCGGTCCGGGCACGCCCACGGCGAGGGTCCCGGAGGCCGGGTCCACCGGCGCCTCCAGCCCCGGCGGCACGGAGGCGCAGGGCGCGGTGCACTCGGTGAGCCCGTAGCCGTTGCGGATGTACGGCCCGAAGCCGGCCCGGAACCGCTCGACGAGGGCGGGCGGCAGCGGGGCCCCGCCGGAGGAGATGTTCACGAAGGAGGAGAAGTGGTCCGGCGTGACGTCCGGGTGGGCGGCCAGCGCCATGAAGGCGGTCGAGGGGCCGACGGTGTAGAGCGGCCGGTGTTCGGCGAAGGCGTCGAGGACGACCCCGGCCTCGAAGCGGTAGGCGAGGACCAGCGTGCCCGCGCTGTCGAGGCAGGCGGCGAGCTGGCAGACCATCCCGGTGATGTGGAACAGCGGCGCCATCGCGAAGTACACGGGCGCCTCGGGCAGCGCGAGGCCGGTCCGCTGCCGCTCGGCGTTGTACATGATGTTGCCGTGCGTGTTGGTGGCTCCCTTGGGGGTGCCGCTGGTGCCCGAGGTGTAGCTGATCAGCGCGATGTCGGACGGGCCGAGGTCGCGGTCGCCGGGTGCCTTGTGCCCCTGCCGGGCGACGGCGAGGAGGTCGTCGGCCGCCTCGTCCACGGGCAGTCGCCCGAAGGCCAGCACGCGTTCGTCGTCGCGGGTCTGGAGGTCCCGTTCGCAGGCCGTCAGGACGACGCGTACGGGCGAGTCGGCGGCGGTCTCGCGCAGATACGCGTCCCAGGCGCGGTCGGAGCAGACGAGGGCGATCGTCTCGGCGTCGTGCAGGACGTGCCGGACCTCGCCGGACTTGTACATCGGGTTGACCGGCACGACCGTCGCGCCGGCCTTCCACGCGCCGAGCAGGGCGAGCACGAAGTGCGGGGAGTTCTGGAGCATGATCGCCACGCGGTCGCCGCGTTCCACGCCCCGGGCGGCGAGGTGCCCGGCCACGGAATCGCTCAGTTCGTCGATTTCGCGGTAGCTCAGCCGTCCGTCGAAGTAGGCGAGCGCGGTGCGGTCCGGGGTGTGCGCGACGACGTCCGCGAGGGCGTGCACCAGGGTGTCGGCGGGGTTCACCGGACCGCGCTGCGCCTCGCTGAGCAGGGCCGTCCAGGGCTTGTCGGAGTAGCGGGTCACTCGGCGGTCTCCCACTTCTGCTGGAGGTGGTTCATGTTCGTCATCCAGCGGTCGGGGTCGGCGGCCCGCGCCTGGTAGTACCCGGCGACCTCGGGGTGCGGCAGGACCAGGAAGCGGTCCTCCTCGATGCCCTTCATGAGCGCGTCGGCGACGGCCTCGGGCTCGATGGCGGTGGGCTGGAGCACCAGGTCGCCCGCGCTGCCGGTGGCCTCCAGCATGTCGGTGCGCACGCCCTGGGGGCAGATCGCGTGCACCTTCACACCGCGGTGGCGGTACGTCAGGGACAGCCACTCGGCGAACGCGTACGCGCCGTGCTTGGTGACGCTGTACGGCGCGGCGCCGATCATCGTGAGCAGTCCGGCGGCCGAGACGGTCGAGACGAACCGGCCGCTGCCGCGCTCCAGCCAGTCCGGGAGCAGTGCGTGGGCGGCGCGTACATGGGCCATGACGTTGACGTCCCAGGCCAGGGCCCACACGCTCTCGTCGGCCGCCTCGGAGCCGCCCGAGGCGACTCCCGCGTTCGCGCAGTAGACGTCGACGGTGCCGTCGAGGGCGTCGCGGGCCTCGGCCACGATCGCGGAGGCGTCGCCCACGACCGCGATGCCGCCGATCTCGTCGGCCACGGCCTTCACCTTGGCCGCGTCGAGGTCGTTGACCACGACCCGAGCCCCCTCGGCGGCGAAACGGCGGGCCAGCGCGGCCCCGATCCCGCCCCCCGCTCCGGTGACGACGACTCCCGCACCCTGCATGGCTTCCACCACGGGTCTCCTTCGACGCGACGTGACACGGCTCTGCTGCGACGCCAGACTAACCGGTCGGTATGTAGCAAGGGAAGGGTTCCCTGCCGCCGCGCGGACGGCGCCGTGACGAGCCACGACAGGCCGGTCGGGTCCGCGCCCTACGAACTTCCCCCGGAAGCCCTTAGCGTGCCTGTGCCAGCCTTCCGCGATCACGGAGGTCCCACCATGCGCATGTCCCGACGGTCACTGCTCGCGGCCGGCACCGCCGCGGCCGCCCTGACCCCCCTGCCCGCCGCCGCGGCGGAGCGGGGAGCGAGTACCGGCGCCCGGCCGCGCACCGGATTCGAGCGTCTGGCCGGGGACGGGTACGCCCTGCTCGACGGCCGCCGTGCGGGCATCGTCACCAACCCCACGGGCGTCACCCGCGACGTCCGGCACATCGTCGACGTCATGCACGCCGACGCCCGGGTGGACCTGACCGCCGTCTTCGGCCCCGAGCACGGTTTCCGGGGGACCGCGCAGGCGGGCGGGTCCGAGGGACGCCACGACGATCCGGCGACCGGACTGCCCGTCTACGACACGTACTCGAAGAGCGGTCAGGCCCTCGCCGACATCTTCACCGCGTCCGGCGTGGACACCGTCGTCTTCGACATCCAGGACGTGGGGGCGCGCTTCTACACGTACATCTGGACGCTGTACGACTGCATGGAGGCGGCGCGGCTGGCCGGGAAACGGTTCGTGGTCCTCGACCGGCCCAACCCGGTCACCGGGCGCTCGGCCCAAGGGCCCGTCCTGCACAAGGAGTTCGCGACGTTCGTCGGGCGGCAGCCGATCGCGCAGGCGCACGGGATGACGGTGGCGGAGCTGGCCCGGCTGTTCAACGGGGAGTTCCTGGCGGCACCCGTGGAACTGGACACCGTGCTCATGTCGGGCTGGGGACGTGACCGGTTCTACGACACGTCGGGGCTGCCCTGGGTGCCGCCGAGCCCGAACATGCCGACGCCGGACACCGCGCTCGTGTACTCCGGGACCTGTCTCTTCGAGGGGACGAACCTGTCGGAGGGGCGGGGCACGACACGCCCCTTCGAACTGCTCGGCGCGGAGGGCCTCGACGGGCGCTGGGCCGCGGCGGCCGGTGAACTGGGGCTGCCCGGCGTGCACTTCAGAGAGTCCTACTTCGCCCCCACCTTCTCCAAGTTCCAGGGAAAGACCATCGGGGGCGTCCAGATCCATGTGCACGACCGGGCGGCGTTCGAGCCCGTCCGTACCGGGATCGCCCTGCTGGTGACCGCGAAGAAGGTGTGGAGCGGCTTCGCCTGGCGCTCCGACAACTGGATCGACAAGCTGACGGGCTCGACACTGGTGCGCACGATGATCGACGCGGGTGCCGGCACCGACGAGGTCGTGGCGGCCTGGCAGGACGAGTTGGAGGCCTTCCGCAGGGTCCGGAAGCATTACCTCATCTACAAGTAGGACAGAGCCCGCTTCCACGAACGAGTGAGTCTGCGTGACGGATAGGTCGTCATGTATGGCCAACTTTCCCCGCCGGGTGGACGATGCGCCCATATCGCACCGCCCGCGGGGTCAGGGGGCCTGACATGACGGAACCGGCAGTGAGCGTTTCTCCCTACTGGGAGCTGACCTTCGACGCGGACGGGGACGTGGACGGCCGCCAACGGGACCGGTGGCTCGAGGAGATACCGCGGCGAAAGGTCCGCGACCTGATCGTCTTCGCGCACGGCTGGAACAACGACCGTTCGGCGGCCACCCGCCTGTTCAGCCGGTTCCTCGAACCCGTCCCCGGGCTCGCGCCGGCCGCGCGGCTCGGATACGTGGGGGTGGTCTGGCCCTCCATGCGGTTCTCGGACGAACCGATCCCGGACTTCTCCCCGTCCGTGGCCCCCGATGTCACCGGGGACAGCGCCTCGCCGCTCGGCAAGAACACCCGGCACGCCCTTCTGGAGGTGTTCCCCGGCCGCGCCACCGTGGTCGAACAGATCGCCCGGCTGCTCGACCAACAGCCCGACGAGGGAGCCTCGCTGGAGGAGTTCGGCCGCCTCGTACGGCTGCTCGTCGAGGTCCGGCCGGGGGGTCCGGGGGCCTCCTTCGCGGCGGACACCCTCGCGGAGGGCGTACCGGAGAGCGATCCCGAGATGCTCTTCGGGGACACCGCGACGGTGTGCGCCGAGTTCGCGCGGGCGCTCGCCGGGACCGGGACCCCCGGTGCCGAGACGTTCACGCCGCCCCGGCTGTGGGACGGAGCGCTCGAACTGCTGCGCCAGGCGACGTACTACGCCATGAAGAGACGCGCGGGCACGGTCGGCGAGCGTGGGCTCGGCCGGGCGGTCGGTCAGCTCGCGGCGGCGGCACCTGACGTGCGGGTGCATCTGGTCGGGCACAGCTTCGGCGCCCGGCTGGTCTCCTTCGCGCTGCGCGGACTGCCGCCCGGGGTGCACGCGGTGAAGTCGGTGACGCTGTTCCAAGGAGCCTTCTCGCACTACGCGTTCGCCTCGCGGCTGCCCCACGATCCGCGCGCGAGTGGTGTGCTGGACGGCCAGTACCACCGGATCGACGGCCCGCTGGTGTGCTGCTACTCCCACTTCGACTCGGCGCTCGGCACGGTCTACCCGCTGGCCTCACGGATGGCGGGTGACGGCCGGTCCGTCGTGGCGGACTTCGGCATCGGCCGTGCGCTCGGCGCGCAGTGGGGCGCGATGGGCCACGACGGGGTGCAGGCGGTGCCGGGGACGAGGTCGTACACGCTCGCCGAGGCGCTGCGCACCCGGCTTCCGGTCTCGGGGTGCGTGAACGTCGACGCCGCCTCGGTGGTGCGCCGGGGCGGCGCCCCGTCGGGTGCGCACGGCGACATCTGTCATCGCGAACTGGCCCAGGTGGTGCTGGCGGCGGGCCGCGTCAGGTGACCCGCCGCCGTTCAGGGCCTGTCCGGCGGATCATGCCGGACAGGCCCTGAGCGCCGATCGCCCCTAGGGGCGGTCCTGGCGGCGCCGCTCCGCGCTCACCGGTGCGAGGTGTACTCGACGACCTGCTGGAAGGTCGGCCGGTTCTGCCAGGTGATCTTGCCGTGCTTGATGCCGCCGAGCGTCCGCTGGACGATCGAGTCGGCGCACCACTGGTCGCCCGCCGAGCACTGGTCGTCTCCGGGGTAGACGGTCGCCGCGGTCTTGCCCGCCGCCTCCTTCAGTGAGCTGATCAGGAGGTCCCGGCAGGCGGTGAGGCTGCCCCCGCCGCAGTACGTCTGCGGCAGGCCGCCCTGCACGGACTCCCCGAGCACCGCCCGGATGTCCTTGTCGACATAGCTCCACCAGCCGTACTGGAAGGAGCTTCCGGCGTGCGAGCCGGTCGGTCCGTGCCCGGCGGACGGCGCTTCGTCGACGGGGAGGTTGTTGCCGAACGCGGTGTACAGGTCGCTGCCGAGCCCCGGCTGGAACTCCGCCTTCACCAGCAGCGGCCACCAGGCGTCCAGGATGCGGATCGCGTCGGCGTCGGCGTAGGTGTGCGAACCCGCGGAGGTCTCCTTGCGCCGGGCACCCGCCGTCACCCAGGCGGACAGCTTGCCCACGGCCGCGGCGGCCGTGGAGTCCGTGACCGGCGAGCTGTTGACGACCTTCAGCAGGTCGGGGAGCACGTCCTCGGCCCGCAGATCGGCGAGCGCCGCGTCGGCCATCGCCTTCACCAGCGCGGACCTGGTCACTCCGCCCGCCGCGACCAGCTTGGACACCCGGTCCTCCAGCAGGTCGCCGCGGTGCACCGAGCCGTCGCCCCAGGAGGCCGTGGTGTAGTCCTTGGCCTGTTTGTTGTTCCAGGAGATGTAGTAGTCCTGGTCCACCGAGTTGGGATGCGCGGACGCCGGGGTGTAGGAGGCGGTGTTCGTGCCCGCGTCCCAGTTCTGCCACTCGTACGCGGCCTGCGCCCACACCGGGAACTCCGCGTCGACCCCGTTCGCCCGGACCGGGTTGTCACCGCTGTTGTAGTAGGCGGTGTGCGCCGAGTCGGCGTAGAACCAGTTGAAGGTGTAGTTGATGTTCTGCACCGCGCTCTGGAAGGTGGCCGGACTCTTCACGTAGTCGGGGTCGTTGAGCATCTGGAAGCCGATGATCGAGTCGGCCTCGTGCATGAAGGAGGAGCGCAGGGTGGTGTACGCGACCTTCTTGCCGCCCACGGTCGCGCGGTAGGCCACGGGACCGTACTTGGTCCGGTAGACCTGCATCCGGTACGAGCCCGCCGCGGTGCCGTCGGCCACGGTCGGCTTCCAGGAGTTGGTCCGCTCGACCTTGTCCATCGCCGTGCAGGTGCCGTGGTACAGGTAGTGGTAGTCGTCCTGGCACAGCTCGACGGCGTAGGTGTCGATGATGTCCTGGCCGGAGGTCGTCGCGCTCCAGGAGTAGTCCTGGCCGCGGCCGAGTTCGACGTACATGCTCAGGCCCGCGAAGGAGGCGCCGCGGGCGCTCAGGCCCGGGCCCTGGATCTCCTGGAGCATGAGGAGCTGTGGCGCGAAATAGCCGGTCTGCGGACCGAAGACGGCGATCGGGTGGCCGCTGGCGGTGTGCTTGCCGCTGACCACGAGGGCGTTGGACATCCCGCGCCTGGCCGAGGTGAGCGACGTCTTGGCCGCCGCGGCCGTGGCGCTGGTGGCGCTCGCGCCGGCCGCGCTGCCGGTGCGGTCGTAGACCAGCGGCTCCTGGGCCACCGAGCCGGCGTCGGGCAGGGCCTGGCCCTGCGCGCTGTCGGGCTTGGAGGCGTACGGGAAGCTCTCGCCGTTGTGCACGGTGAGCGCTGCTTCCGGGTCGTTGCGCTCGCGGAAGGACTCCCAGACCTTGGTGCCCTCGACGACGCCGTACTTGGACTGGGCGGCGAGCAGGGAGATGGCGTTGTTGACCTCGCCGCCGCCTCCCGAGCCGAACAGCGAGCCGATGACGGAGGCCAGCGCGACCAGGTCGGTGAGCTTGAAGTGGTCGATGGTGCCGGCGTTGGTGATGGAGTCCTTGTGGCCGGTCAGGACGTATTCGCCGGGGAAGTAGCGGCCGCTGTCGGAGGCGTCGATGTAGGCGTTGACGCCGTCGACGTAGGCGTTGGCGTCGGCGAGGGCCTGGACCCCGCGGGCTCCGGCCTTGCTGGTCGCGCTGTCGATCTGGGCCTGCAGGTCGGCCTCGGTGTAGGGCGCGTTGCGCCAGAACTCCTGTTCCAGTCCCTGGTTGGAGGGCGCGCCGCCGGCGAAGCTGGTGAGCTGGCCGCGTCCGACGTGCCGGAAGACGTCCATGAGCCACAGCCGGTCCTGGGCCGCCGCGTACCCGGCGCCGTACTCGGTGCCGTAGCGGGTGGTGCCGGTGATGTGCGGGACGCCCGTCTTCTTGTCGCGGACGATCGTCACGTCGGTGCGGCCGCCGGGCTTGGTGGTCGACTCGACCTGGTTGGAAGCGACGCCGAAGGAGGCGTCGTTGAAGAAGTTGTTGATCTTGGCGTCGGTGAGCGCGGAGTAGCCGGAGGGCAGGTTGCCGTAGGGGCCGAGCTGGTCCTCGGCGTGACCGGGCTGGGTTCCGAAGGCCTGGTTGAGCAGGATCTGGGCGAGGGTGGCGTTGCCGTTCTCACCGGGCGGCAGGATGTCGGAGCACTGACCGCCGCAGTAGTCGTTCGCGGCGGCCTCGGCCGAGGTGTCGGCGGCGGCCGCAGGGGAAAGCGGCGACAAAAGACCGGCAATGAGCACGCATAGGGATGCCGCCTTGAGGAACTTGGGGAATCTGCGGGGAGTTCTCAGTCTGTCCAAGGTGGTGCGTGGGGTGCTCGGTGGCATGTCAGCTCCTACCGACGGGGGGTGGGCCGGACGTTACCGCCGGTATCCCCGAGTTTGAAGATGAACATGCGTCAGTTTTCGGGATTCACGGCGAGTGAGGGCGCACCGGCGGTCCGGCGGACGGCCGGCGGCGACGGGAGGCGTGGTCGGGACACTCGGCGGGGGCTCGCGGGGGGTCGTCGAAAAATTGGATGGAGCCGAATCGCTTGTCGATACGTCTACTCGACGACGTCCGTACGGGACGGCGCCGAAGTGACCGGAGTACAGGTGCAGGTGTGACGGAGGTGCAGGACGATGGCCGGTTTCCGGAGTCTGGCGAGACAGGCGCGAGATCCGAGGTGTGATCTGGCGCTGCGGCGGTACTCACTGCGCAAGTGCCTGGAGCGGTTCGCCCCTTACGGGCATCGGGCGACCTGGGACCATCTGTGTTCCCGGGCCGGGTTCGACCCGGAGGACCGCTCCCCCGATCCGGCGCGGCTCGTGGCCGCACTGGACGAACTGGAGGAGGCCCGCTCCGTCTGGCTCGCCTACGAGGTCGCGTTCGCGCAGCGTCGCAAGAAGGAGAAGCACGACGGGCTGCGCAGGCCGGGCAGTGTCGACGACTGGCACCGGCTGACCTGGGGCGGCTTCGGTGTCGCCTGGTGCGACGACCCCCGTGTCCACCCCCATGAACCACTGGCCGAGGTGCTGCGCCGGCTGATCGCGGCACTGGAGCGCGAACCGGGCACCGTCTGCCCCGTGTGCGCCGGTGAGCGCCTTGTCTGGATGTACGAACTGGCCCACGAACCGTCGTCGGGTCCCGTCTGCACGAGCTGCGGAATCGTGGTGCCGCGGCCCGTCCTGACCCCGGAGGCGCTGGCCGGCGCCAGGCGCAGCCGGCTGCTCGTGTCCGCGTGAGCGACCCGTCCGGCCGAGCCGAGCCGGGCGGCGGACCCAGGGGGTGAGCCGTCGGCCGCGGAAGGTCCGTGGCCTGGCGCGTACTTGCCGGCACCGGGTCGGCCGGGGAGTGTCCCGCGCCGACGGGGGACTCGGTGCGGCTCCGTGCGGACGGAGCCGGATCGGCACGGCGGCACCGTCGTGCCGGTGCCGCCCGGGCGACGGTCCAGTCGGCGACCTGTGCGGCCTCCATCCGGGCCGCGACCGAGGCGGGACGCCCTCGTGACGGGCCCGCGGCCGAGGCGGCGGTATCCCCTCGCGGCGGGCGTGCGCAGGGATCGCGGTGCCGCGCGGTGACGGTACCAGCCGTAAAACCGCTGGCTCCAGCCGTTTCTCCCACGGACAGTTGGGGGCGATGAAGAACCCCTGAGCGACCCCTGGAGTCCCCCATGTCGACGCTGCGCGTCACCGCCGAAGTGCTGACCGTCCACGACCATCCGAACGCCGACGCGCTCGAACTGGCCCAGGTGGGTCTGTACCGGGCCGTGGTCGCCAAGGGCGCGTACCGCACCGGCGAGTGGGCGCTCTACATCCCGGAGCAGTCCGTGCTGCCGGCCCCGCTGATCGAGGAGCTGGGGCTGACCGGGCGTCTGGCGGGCAGTTCGTCGGACCGGGTCAGGGCGGTACGGCTGCGCGGCGAGCTGTCGCAGGGGATCGTGTGCCGGCCGAAGGCGCTGGCGGACGTGGACCTGGCGCGGGCCGCCGAGGACGGCACGGACTTCGCGGAGTTCCTCGGCATCGTGAAATGGGTGCCGCCGATCCCGCCCACGATGAACGGCGATGTCGAGGCGGCTCCCGATCTGCTGCCCTGGGTCGACATCGAGAACATCCAGCGGTATCCGGACATCTTCACACCGGGCGAGCCCGTCGTCGTGACGGAGAAGCTGCACGGTTCGGCCTGTCTGCTGACCTACCTCGCCGACGAGGGCCGCGTCCATGTGTCCTCGAAGGGCTTCGGCTCCAAGTCCCTGGCGCTGAAGGAGGATCCGCGCAACCTGTACTGGCGCGCGGTACGCGGGCACGGTGTCGCGGAGGCGGCCGCCGGGATCGCCGAACGGCTGGGCGCACGCCGTGTCGGCATCTTCGGCGAGGTGTACGGGGCCGGTGTGCAGGACCTGTCGTACGGCGCCGACGGCCGCCGCGAGACGATCGGTTACGCCGTGTTCGACGTGTCCGCGGAGATCGACGGCGAGGTCCGCTGGCTGGACGCGCAGGAGCTGCTGGCGGGCGAACTCCCCCTCGTACCAAGGCTGTACGAGGGTCCGTACGACGTCGAGCGCGTCCTGGAGACCGCCTCCGGCCGGGAGACCGTGTCCGGGCGCGGGCTGCATCTGCGCGAGGGTGTCGTGATCCGGCCCGGGGCTCCGGCTCCCGGTGGACCGGAGGGGACCTTCGTCGCCGCCGAGCGGTACAGCCCGGTGACGGGCGGACGGGCGATAGCGAAGGCGGTCAGCCCGGCCTATCTGACCCGCAAGGGCGGCACGGAGTACGAGTGACGTGCCCGCGGCAGGGCGGGGCGGCTGACGCGTCGGGGGGCGGGGCGGTCGAGGACCACGCGTCAGCGGCAGTCCCCCGCCGCCGGTTCCCGGCGTGGCCCGGGTTCGCACGCGGCCGCCGGCCCACGCTCCTGGGTCGCCGGCGCCGGCTGCGTTCCGGCCCGCTCCACCATGAGGCGGGAGCCGGCCCGGCGCTCGCCGAGGACGTCGTCGGGGTTGGAGAGCACACAGGTCTCCAGGGAGAGGCAGCCGCAGCCGATGCAGTCCGTGAGGTGGTCGCGCAGCCGGCCGAGCTGCTTGATGCGCTCGTCGAGTTCGGAGCGCCAGGCCCGGGACAGCCGGGCCCAGTCCTCCCGCGTCGGGGTGCGCTCCTCGGGGAGCTCGGCGAGCGCCTCGCGGATGGTGGCCAGCGGGATGCCGACGCGCTGGGCGGCCCGGACGAAGGCGACACGGCGCAGCGCGTCACGGTGGTAGCGGCGCTGGTTGCCCGAGGTGCGGCGGCTGCTGATCAGGCCCTTGGACTCGTAGAAGTGCAGGGCGGAGACGGCCGCGCCACTGCGGGCCGACAACTGTCCGACGGTCAGCTCGTGGACCGTCTCGGGGATCTGGGGCACTCCTCCAACCTACCTACCGCGCCACGCGTCCGGTCCGTTGACATGCGCCGCCCGGCCGACCATGCTAAGCAGTCGCTTAGACTATGAGATGCGGGAGGCCAGGGACATGGCAGAGCCGAGGACGTTCGCGACGGTCGACGAACTGCGGGGCGCCGTGGGCGAGCAGCTGGGACACACGGACTGGGTCGAGATCGAGCAGAAGCGGATCGACCTCTTCGCGGAGGCGACCGGCGACCACCAGTGGATCCACGTCGACCCCGAGAAGGCCGCGGCGGGTCCGTTCGGCACCACGATCGCGCACGGCTACCTCACCCTGTCGCTACTGCCGCTCTTCGGCCCGCAGCTGATCAGCGTCGAAGGCGTGAAGATGGGCGTCAACTACGGGACGAACAAGGTCCGTTTCCCCGCCCCCGTTCCGGTCGGCTCGCGGCTGCGCGCCACCGGGACGATCACCGCGGTGGACGACGTGCCCGGTGGCGTGCAGGTCTCCCTGGCCTTCACCGTGGAGCGCGAGGGCGGCGACAAGCCGGTCTGCGTCGCGGAGTCGGTCTCTCGCTACTACCTCTGAACCGCACCCGGGCCCGGCACCGGCGCGTCCGGGTCGGGCCCGGCACGTACGCGTCCGCCGGCCGGCCCCCGCCGAGTCCGGGGACGGGCACAGGACCGGCCGGGTCCTACTCCTTGAATCCCACCATCCGCCGGACCAGGTCGGCGTAGAGCGCTCCGACCTCGTCGGGCGTGCGGGGGCCTTCGACGTTGAACCAGCGGGCCACGTCGATGCACAGGGACAGCACGGCGACGGTGGTGCCGGGGACGTCCGGGACGTCGAACTCACCGGTCGCGACACCGTCCTGGATGATGCCGCGGACCTCCGCGTCGACCTGACGGCGCAGCGCGATGATCTCCGCCCGGGCGTCGGGACCGAGGGCCTCCAGCTCGTACTGGACGACGCGGGCCGTGGTGTGCTGGCCCGCGTGCCACCGTACGAAGGAGCGCACGGCGTCGGAGAGCCGTTCGGCCGCCGTGCCCTCGGCCTCGGCGGCGGTGCGCACGATGTCGAGCGCCTTGTCGTGGCCGATCCGGCTGATCCGGTGGAGCAGCTCTTCCTTGGTCTTGTAGTGGATGTACAGCGCGGCCGGGCTCATGCCCGCGCGGCCCGCGATGTCCCGGGTCGTCGTCGCGTGGTACCCGCGCTCGGCGAAGGCCTCCACCGCGGCCACGAGCAGCCGCCGCGCCGCGTCAGGGGTCACCTCGGACCACGGCTGCATCTCGCCGCCGGACGTCTCCTGCGCCGCACTCATCGCTGTTCGCCCCTTCATCACTGACAGGGTGAACACCATACCCCCGAACCTGAGCGAGCGCTTAGCGCCTTCGGCCAGGTCATGGCCGCGCGGGGATCAGAGCTTCTCGAACGGGTCGTACACCCGGGTGCCGGGACGGCCGCCGTCCTGGCGGTCGCGGATCACCTTGGCGAGCGTGAAGGAGGACGTCACCAGATAGAGGACGGCGATGGCCAGGAAGCCGCGCACCCAGGCGTCCGCCTGGAGCTTGAAGATGCCGAGCGCGGTGGCGGCCATGGCGACGGAGAAGGAGGCCACGGCCTGTCCGTAGAAGGCGGCCGTGTTCTGCTGCTTGACGGGTGTCTCGGTCATGGGACAAGGGTCGGCGGATGTGGCCGCCGCCACATCCGTCCTCGTACTCAGGGACGTACTCAGAGTCAGAACGCCGAGACACCTGTCAGAGCGCGTCCGATGACCAGTTTCTGTATCTGGCTGGTGCCTTCGTAGAGGGTCATCACCCGGGCGTCGCGCAGGAGTTTGCCGACCGGGTACTCGTCGATGTAGCCGTAGCCGCCGTAGACCTGGAGGGCGTTGTTCGCCGCGCGCACGGCGGCCTCGGAGGCGAAGAGCTTGGCCTTGGAGGACTCGGTCGCGAACGGCAGTCCGCGGTCCACGAGGTCGGCGACCCGCCAGGTCAGCAGCCGCGCCGCGTCCACGTCGACGGCGATGTCGCTGATCAGTTCCTGGACGAGCTGGTGGTGGGCGATCGTCTTGCCGAACTGCTCGCGCTCGGTCGCGTACGTCACCGCCGCGTCCAGGGCGGCCTGGGCGATGCCGACGCAGCCCGCGGCCACCGACATCCGGCCCTTCGCGAGTGCCGACATGGCCACGGTGAAGCCCTTGCCCTCGGGCGCCAGCATGGCGCTCGCCGGCACGCGTACGTCCTCGAAGGCGAGCTCGGCGGTGGCCTGGCCGCGCAGCCCGAGCTTGCCGTGAATCGTGCGGCGGGTCAGACCGGGGGTGTCGGTGGGCACGAGGAAGGCGGAGACGCCCTTGTGGCCGGGGGCGTCGGTGGAGCGGGCGAAGAGCAGCACGACGTCGGCCCAGGTGCCGTTCGTGATGAACATCTTGCTGCCGTTGATCACGTAGTCGTCACCGTCGCGCACCGCGCGGGTCGAGAGCTGTCCCGCGTCGGAGCCGGTGCCGGGTTCGGTGAGCCCGAAGCAGCCGACGTACTCGCCGGAGGTCAGCCCCGGCAGCCAGCGCCGCTTCTGCTCCTCGCTCCCCCACGCGGCGATCGACTTGGCGACGAGCCCGAGCGAGACGGAGACGATCCCGCGCACGGAGGAGTCACCGCGCCCGAGTTCCTCGGTGACCAGGCAGTACGCGAGGTGGTCGCCGCCGCTGCCGCCGTACTCCTCGTCGATGGTGAGGCCGAGGAAGCCGACCTCGCCGAGCTTCTTCACGATGGACCGGTCCACGTCCTCCGCGCGGTCCCACGCGACGACGTGCGGGGCGATCTCGCGGTGCACGAAGTCCCTGGCGAGCTGCCGGACGGCGGTCTGCTCATCGCTGAGCCCGAGGTTCATGCCGGGTCACCCCACAGGTAGCGGCCTTTGAAAGCCGTACATTGAAAACCGTACATTTAAATTAGCACTGCTAGTTTCATGGTGCAGCCCTACTATGTGCGCCATGGCCCGACCGCGCAAGCCCCTCCTCAGCACCGACCGCATCGTCGAGACGGCACGGGCGCTGGTGGACGCCGAGGGCCTGGCGGCCGTCTCGACCCGCCGGCTCGCGGCGGAACTGGGAGTGAGCGGGCCCTCCCTCTACAACCACTTCAGCACCAAGGACCAGATCCTGGAGGCGGTCGCGGACTCGGTGAGCGCCCAGGTCGAGCTGTCGATGTTCGAGGACGGCCGCGACTGGCGGACCGCGCTGCACGACTGGGCCGTCTCCTACCGCGCCGCCCTGCGCGACCACCCGAACATCGTCCCGGTCCTCGCGCGCGGACCGGGCCGCAGGCCGGCCGGACTCCGGCTCGCCGACGCCGTCTTCGGCGCCATGGTCGAGGCGGGCTGGCCGCCGGCCCAGGCCACCTCGATCGGGGCGCTGATGCGGTACTTCATCATGGGGTCCGCGCTGGGTTCCTTCGCCGGCGGCTTCGTGGACGACGAGAGCGCGTACGACCCGGACGACTATCCGCATCTGGGGCAGGCGCACCTCCTCGCCGAACAGCAGGAGAAGATCGACGAGCGGGCCTTCGAGACGGGGCTCGGCGCGCTGCTGGACGGCCTCGCCGTGCAGTACGCGAGGCTGGTCCGGGAGAGCTGAGCGGGCCGATGTGACCGCCCGGCGCGGCGGACGTCCGGGTGCGGGTGTGCGTCCGGGTACGGGTACGCATGCGGGTGCGGGTGTACGTGCGGTTCGGGTGTGCGTGCGGTTCGGGTTTCGCGTGACTCCTCCCCCGGCCGGAGCCGGGGGCTTCCCGTCACGCCGTGCCGGCGGCCGGAGATCCGGGCCGAGCCGGCCCGACCGGGCCGCACCGGGTGCTCTCGCATCCTCCCGGGGCGGCCCGGGGACGTCCGCCGGACGTGGTGCCCGGATGACCACCGGACCTGCCTAGTGCCGCGACAGGCACTAGAAGACCACCAGGGCCCGGCCCCCCTTGCCCGCGATCATGTTGTCGAAGGCCGCGGGGATGCCGTCCAGGGCGATGTGGTCGGTGACCAGGCCCCCGAGGTCGAGACGGCCCGCGCGTACGTGCTCGGCGAGCACCGGGAGATCGCGGGCCGGGTCGGAGTTGCCGTACACGCAGCCGGCGAGGGTCCTGCCCCAGTGGAAGATCTCCAGGGCGTTGAAGGTGACCTGCTGGTCCTTGCCGCCGATGCCGACGACGGTGGTGCGGCCACCGCGCCGGGTCGACTCCCAGGCGGTACGGATGGTGACGGCGCGGCCGACGCACTCGACGGCGACGTCGACGCCCTGCTTTCCGGTGAGGGCGCGGACCTCGCGGGCGGTGGTGTCGGAGGCGACGACGTAGTCGGTGGCTCCCGCCTCGCGGGCCAGCGACTCCTTCTCGGGCGAGACGTCGACCGCGACGATCTTCGAGGCGCCCGCGATCCGGGCGGCCTGGAGGGCGGCGAGCCCGACCCCGCCGGCCCCGAACACCGCGACGGTCTCGCCGGGCCGGACCTTCGCCGAGTTGTGGACGGCGCCGTATCCGGTGAGGACCGCGCAGCCGAGCAGGGCGGCCTCGGTGAGCGGGATGCCGTCCGGGGCGGGCAGGACGCAGGACACCGGCACCACCGTCTCCTCCGCGAACGCGGCGACGTTCAGGCCGGGGTGCAGATCGCTGCCGTCGGAGGCGCGGCGGGCGTACACGGTGCCCGCGCCGGTGAGCGCGTCGGCGCACAGCCACACCTCACCCAGCGAGCAGGCGTGACAACTCCCGCAGGAGGGAGCCCAGTTGAGGACGACACGGGAGCCGGGGGCGACCTGGGTGACACCCTCGCCGACGGCGACGACGGTGCCGGCGCCCTCATGGCCGAGCACGGCGGGCACCGGCACCCGCATGGTGCCGTTGGACAGGGACAGGTCGGAGTGGCAGACCCCGGCGGCGGCGAGTCTCACCCGGACCCGGCCCGGCCCGGGGTCGGGGAGTTCGATCTCGGCGATCTCCAGCGGGGCACCCACGGCGGGCAGGACGGCGGCGCGAACCACGTGAACGCTCCTAGAACTGGAGGGACTTGGTCTGGAGGTACTCGGACAGTCCGTGGGCGCCGAGTTCGCGCCCCACACCCGACTGCTTGTAACCCCCGAAGGGGGCGAGGGGGTTGAAGCGTCCCCCGTTGATGTCGACCTGGCCGGTGTCGAGCCGCCGCGCGAAGGCGACCGCCTCGGACTCCTCGCCCGCCCACACCGCGCCCGCGAGCCCGTAGACGGTGCCGTTGGCGATCCGCAGGGCGTCCTCCTCGTCCTCGTAGCGCAGGATCGAAAGGACCGGGCCGAAGATCTCCTCCTGCGCGATCGTCATCTCCTCGGTGACGTCGGCGAAGACGGTGGGGCTGACGAAGTAGCCCTGTTCGCGCGGGGATTCGGCCCCGCCCGCGACGAGCCGCGCGCCCTCGGCGACGCCCTTCTCGATGTAACCGCGCACCCTGTCCCGCTGCTTGGCGTTGACGACGGGTCCGATGCGGTCGCCGTACTTCGCGGCGGCGGCCGCGGCCAGCTCGACCGCCTCGTCGTAACGCTCGGCGGGGACCAGCATGCGGGTCCACGCGCTGCACGTCTGGCCGGAGTTGGACATCACGTTGGCGACGCCGACGTTCACGGCCTTGGCGAGGTCGGCGCTCGGCAGGATGACGTTCGCGGACTTGCCGCCGAGTTCGAGGGCGACGCGCTTGACCGCGGCGCCCGCGGTCGCGCCGATGCTCCGGCCGACGGCCGTGGAGCCGGTGAAGGAGACCAGGTCCACGTCCGGGTGCTCGGCGAGCGCCTGGCCGGCGACCGGGCCGAGGCCGGTGACGAGGTTGAAGACACCCGCCGGGACGCCCGCCTCGGCCACGGCCTCGGCGAAGAGCTGGGCGGTGAGCGGGGTGTCCTCGGCGGGCTTCAGCACCACCGTGCAGCCCGCGGCGAGCGCGGGGGCGACCTTGGCGACGATCTGGTGGAGCGGGTAGTTCCAGGGCGTGATCGCGCCGACGACACCGACGGGCTCCTGGTAGACGGTCGAGTTGCCGACCTTCTCCTCGAAGGCGTACGTCGCCGCCAACTCGGCGTAGGAACCGGCGACCAGCACCGGGACGCCCGCGTGCACCGCCTGCGAGAACGCGAGCGGTGAGCCGAGCTCGGCGGTGACGGTCTCGGCGATCTCGTCCTTGCGGGCGGCCAGTACGTCCCTCAGGGCGGCCAGGCGGGCGGCGCGTTCGGCGGGCGCGGTCGCGGCCCAGCCGGGGAACGCGGCACGGGCCGAGCGCACGGCGGCGTCGACGTCCTCGGCCGTGCCCGCCGGGACGTGGCCGATCACCTGCTCGTCGACCGGGTTCACGACCTCGATCGTGTCCCGTCCGGCCGCGGGGCGCCACGCCCCGTCGATGTACATGCCGTCATGTGCCTTCATCGTGTTCCTCCCGGGCGGGGCAGCGTCGTCCGGACCCTAAACTAGCGATGATAGTTTTGCGGCGCCAGGGTGACCTGCCGCACGGCGGATCACGGGCCCCGCCCGGAGTCCGCACCCCGCGCACCCCGGGGAGTCACTCCTCCAGGTCGGGAAGCCGCTCCGGCGCCGGGCAGATCCGTTCGCCGCTCCGGTCGAAGACGAACAGGTGGGCCAGGTCCACGAGGAGCGGGACCTGCATGCCGTGGCGGAGGTCGATGTCGGGCGTGGTGCGGACGACGAGATCGCCGGGCAGCAGCCCCTCGGGCGGTGTCTGCCCGGGGTGATCGGCCTCGTCGTCCGAGGGGTGGTCGAGGACGACGACCGGTCCGGCCCGCAGCGCCCCGGTGCGCCCCCGCAGCCGGTCCAGCACGGTGCCGGCGTCACGGCGCCGTCGGCGCGTCGGGCGGGACGGGCGCGGCGACTCCAGGTCGGGCACGAAGGCCGGCCGCGAGCCCGTGTTGAAGTGGACCAGGACCTCGTGACCCTGGAACTCCACATGCTCGACCAGACCGGTGATCGCCACCTCGCCCGGCCGGGCGTCGGACGCCCTGGCGAGCCGTATGGCCTCGGAGCGCAGCCCGACGATCACCTCACGGCCCTGCTGCACCCTGAGCAACTGGTGGTCCAGGCAGAGGGGTTCGGGCAGCCGCAGGTACTGCTTGCCGAGACTGATCGTCATGGCGCCGTCGAGCGGGGCCCGGACCAGTCCGCGCAGCAGGTTGATCCGCGGGGTGCCGATGAAGGCGGCGACGAAGACGTTCGCGGGCAGCCCGTAGACCGTGCGGGGCGTGCCCAGTTGCTGGAGGACTCCGCCGCGCATCACGGCGACGCGGTCACCGAGCGACATGGCCTCGGCCTGGTCGTGGGTGACGTAGACCGTGGTCGCTCCGAGGTCCCTGGTGAGCTTGGAGATCTCGGCCCGCAGGTGGTTGCGGAGTTTGGCGTCGAGGTTGGACAGCGGTTCGTCCATCAGGAAGGTGGAGGGGTGGCGCGCTATCGCCCGGCCCATCGCGACGCGCTGCCGCTCGCCGCCGGAGAGCTGGTTGGGGAAGCGGTCGAGGAGGTCCTGGATACCGAGCATCCGGGCGGTGGCGTCCACCCGGGCCCGGGGGTCCTCGCCGGGCGTCTCGATCCGCAGCGGGAAGCCGATGTTGTCGCGGCTGGTCATGCTCGGGTAGAGGGCGAAGTTCTGGAACACCATCGCCATGTTCCGCTCGGAGGGCGGCAGGTCGTTGGCGTACTCGCCGTCCAGGCGCACCTCGCCCTCGGTGACCTCCTCCAGTCCCGCGATCATCCTGAGCACGGTCGACTTGCCGCAGCCGGAGGGGCCGAGCAGCACGAGGAACTCGCCGGGCCGGATGTCCAGCGAGAACCGTTCCACGGCACGGGGCCCGCGGGCGTACGACTTGCTGACGTGGTGCAGGGAGATGGCGCGTGTCATGACAGGGGCCCCCGGGGGCGTGCAAGGCGCTGGTGCTCCGCGGCCGGTCGTCCCGTACGGGTCGTACGGGACCTTGAGTCACGGAAGCTAACGGACCGCACACGTCCGGGGGAAGACACGTGGCGGTATCGGACGGGCAGGTTCGGTACGGGCGGAAACGGACGATCGGATACCGGTCGGGCCGGGACCGGGCACGGGGATCCTTCGCCGCGACTCCGTTCCGCCGCACCGCGGTTCGCCTCATCGGGCGCCGGCCCGCCCCAGGATCTGCGTGAGGTGGGCGAAGGCGATGACGTTGGCGGCGTATCCGGACCTGTGGTCGTAGGCGCCGCCGCAGGTGATCAGCCGCAGTTCGGGGCGCCCCCGGTCGCCGTACACCTCCTGGTCGGGGAACTGTGCCTTCGCGTACGTACGTACGACGTCCACCGTATAGACGGCGGTCCGCCCGTCCGCGCGCCGCGCCTCGACGCGCGCGCCGGGACGGATTCGTTCGAGCGGGGCGAAGACGGCGGGTCCCGTCCGGGTGTCGCGGTGGCCGACGACGAGGGCCGTACCGCGTTCGCCCGGCGTGGGACCGTCCGTGTACCAGCCGACGGGCTTCGGATCGTCCACGGGCGGCACGGCGAGCCGTCTTCGGCGGTCCAGCCGGAGACCGATGGCCGGTGCGTCGACGCCGAGGGAGGCGATGCGCAGGCGGACGGCCCGGGAGCGGGGCAGCGGTGCGGGCGGGGGTGCGGGCCGGGCCGTCCGGCGCGCGGGCGCGGACGGATGCCGCCGCGGGCCGCGCGCGTCGCCGCCGGGGCGGGCGTCCGGCGTGCGCCCGGCGCCCGCCTTGCCGGCCGGAGCCCGGGAGGCGGCGCCGTCGTCGCGTACGGCGCCGGACGCCACCGTCCCGGCGGGCTCACCGTCCCCCGCCCACCAGACGCCGCCCGCCACCAGTGCGACGGCGACCACCAGGGTCCTCGTCAGGCGGTAGGCGCGCGTCCGGTACCAGGGCCTCCGTCGTCTACGCGGCGCCATTGCCGCGTCGGCGCAGCCGCAGGAACACGACTCCCCCGGCCACGACGAGACCCGCGGCCGCCGCACCGGCCACCGGCGAGAAGTTCCGCTCGTGAGCGAGTCCGCCGCCGCCCGCCGGAGGTCCTCCGTTGGGGCCCGGGCCGCCCTGCTGTCCGCCGGGGCCACCGCCCGGGCCGCCCTGCCAACTCGGTGTCGCGCTCGGGCCACCGCCCAGTTGGCTGGGCGTGGCGCTGGGTCCGCCGCCCCTGGCCGGCGTCGGGGTCGGAGCGCCGACGGGGCAGTCGACCCTGAAGACCTTGCTCTTGCCCGCGCCGTTCTCGCCCTGGAAGTTCCAGGTCAGCTCGTACCGGCCGTCGGGCAGGGTGAAGATGCGGGTCCCGGCGCGCCCGGTCCGGGACGCGGACAGTGTGCCCGCCAGGACGGGGGCGGCCGCGGCGCCGGGCTGGTGCGCGATCCACCAGGAGACCTGCTGCCCCGCGTCGAAGTCGAAGCCGTCGAGGTAGAAGCGGCAGACCTTCGGGTCGTCCCGCTGGTTGTCGAACGCGGTGTTCGCGTCGTGGACCTTGACGTCGCCGTTGTCACCGGGGGCGGCGACGGCGGCCGGGGCACCGAGGAGGGCGGTGCCCGCGACCGCGAGGGCGGCGAGGGCTCCGGCACCGCGATGCGGCACGGAGAGGAACGGGGTGGACATGCGAGACGCCTCCGAGCCAGATGATTTTCATACGAATTTCAGGTCATCTGACTACTTCTCACATAAGCTCCGGAAAGGGACGCAACTGCGCCCTGGCCCCCGCCGTCTGTCGCTCTACCGGCGGAAAGGCGCTCCCGGGCCGCGGCGGCCCATGGGCGTCCGCGGCGGCCCCGGGGCACACGGCAGGCTCAGGGGCAGGCCGCCAGTTCCACGGGCACCCCGTTGAGGACCGCCGTTCCGGACAGCGGGTCGAGCAGCGAGCCGTCGAGGAGCTGGTTGACGTTGACGCCGGGGTCCAGGGAGGCGTGGCTCATCCGGGTGCCGGGGCGGTCGTGCCCCCAGCCGTGCGGAAGGCTCACCACCCCGCGCCGAACGGTGTCGGTGACCTCCACCGGCGCGGTCACCTCTCCCCCGGCGCCCTTGACGCGCACCGCAGACCCGTCCGCGAGCCCCAGCCGGGCGGCGTCGTCGGGGTGGATGTGCAGGGTGCAGCGGTTGGAACCGCCGGTGAGCGCGGGGATGTTGTGCATCCAGCTGTTGTTGGAGCGCAGATGACGGCGGCCGACGAGGACGATCGCCGCCGGGCGCTCGCGCAGCGCCTCGCGCAGGCGCGGCAGATCGCCTGCGATCGGCTCCGGAAGCAGCTCGACCTTCCCGCTGCGGGTCTTCAGCCGGCGCGGCAGGCTGGAGGAGAGCGGTCCGAGGTCGATGCCGTGCGGGTGCGCCAGCAGCTTGTCCAGGGTCAGGCCGTCGGGGCGGGCGCCGAAGCCGTCGCCGTACGGGCCGAGGCGCAGCATCATGTCGAGCCGGCGTTCGGGGCCGTTCTCGCCGGTGAGGGCGGCGGCGAGTTCACGCGGGTCGCGCCCGTGCACCGGGGACGCGCTGTCCCCGGCCGCCTTGGCGAGGGTGCCCTCGACGACCATGGCGTCCACGGCGGACGGGTCGGCTCCGTGCATGCCGGTCGCGGCGAGGACGAGCCGGGCGAGGATCTCGGTCTCCGCCATCCGGCCCTCCTCCAGGGGGACGGCGGGGCGGTTGTAGCGGACCTGGTTGCGCACGGCGAGGGTGTTGAACGCGAAGTCATGGTGCGCGCTCCGGGAGGGCGGGGGCGGCGGGAGCACGACGTGGGCGTGGCGCGAGGTCTCGTTCAGGTAGGGGTCGACGCTGACCATGAAGTCCAGCGATTCGAGCGCCTTGTCGAGCCGGAGGCCGTCGGGCGCGGAGAGGACGGGGTTGGCGGCGACGGTGATGACCGCGCGGACCGGGCTGCCGTCCTCGGTCGGGGTGTCGATCTCCTCGGCCAGGGCGGCCAGGGGCAGTTCGCCCTTGGCCTCCGGGTGCCGGCTCACCCGGCTGTGCCAGCGGCCGAGCGCGAAGCCGCGGCCGGGGCCCGCCGGGCGGGGTGCCCGGTCGGTGGCGGCCGTCGGGAAGAGGGCACCGCCGGGCCGGTCGAGGTTGCCGGTGAGGATGTTGAGGACGTCCACCAGCCAGCTGGCCAGGGTGCCGTGCGGAACGGTGCAGCTGCCGATGCGGCCGTAGACGGCGGCGGTGGGGGCCGCGGCCAGCTCGCGCGCCAGCTCCCGGATGGTGACGGCGTCCACGTCGCAGGCCGCGCTCGCCGCCTCGGGGGTGAAGTCCCGCAGCGCGTCCGGAAGTTCGTCGACACCCTGGACGTGCGGGGTCAGCGCGCCGAGGTCGACGAGCTTCTCCTCGAACAGGACGTACGCCATCGCCGCGAGGAGCATCGCGTCGGTGCCGGGGCGGACGGCCACATGGCGGTCGGCGAGCTTGGCCGTGCGGGTGCGGCGCGGGTCGATGACGGTCAGCGTGCCGCCGCGGGCCCGCAGCGCCCGGAGCTTGCCGGGGAAGTCGGGGGCCGTGCACAGACTCCCGTTGGACTCCAGCGGGTTGGCGCCGATGAGCAGCAGGTGGTCGGTGTGGTCCAGGTCCGGCACGGGGATCGCGTTGGCGTCGCCGAACAGCAGCCCGCTCGACACGTGCTTGGGCATCTGGTCGAGCGTGGAGGCGGTGAAGACGCTGTGCGTGCGCAGGGCGCCGAGCAGGACGGTCGGATACAGGGCGCCGGCCATGGTGTGCACGTTCGGGTTGCCGAGGACGACGCCGAGGGCGTGCGGCCCGTACCGCTCGACGACGGGGCGCAGTCCGGCGGCCACCGCGTCGAAGGCCTCCTCCCAGGTGGCCTCGCGCAGGACGCCGTCCTCGCGGACGAGGGGGGTGCGCAGCCGGTCGGGGTCGCTGTCGGCGGCGCCGAAGGAGGCACCCTTCGGACAGATGAAGCCCTTGCTGAACACGTCGTCCCGGTCACCCCGGGCACCGGTCACCCGGGTGCCCTCGATGGTCAGGGTCAGCCCGCAGGTGGCCTCGCACAGGGGGCAGACGCGCAGCGCGGTTCGGGAGTCGGGGGTGGTACCGGAGGTACGGGACACGGGTCCTCCCGGAGGGCGGTGGCCTGGGTGGCACACGGACGCGAGTGAGCATACCGACCGGTACGCATGACGGCGAGGGTCCTCCGGGCGTCCGTCGGAATTCCGCGCACCGGGTTCCCGCGCCCCGCGAGCGTCGCGTCACGGACGTCGCCGCCCCGGGAAGGGACGGGGGGATCAGAGGAATCCGGGGAGCCCGAGAGGTCCGAGAAGCCCGGGGACCGAGAAGCCCGGGGACCGGGAAGCCCGGGGACCGAGAAGTCCGGGAAATCTGCAGGGTCCGGGATTCCCGGGCAGGCGCTCCCCCTCGCACGCGCCGGACGCCGGCCGTCAGTCGAGGACCCTGGCCAGATACGCCCGCAGCAGCTCGCGGGTCTCCGCGATGATCCGCTCGTCCCCCTCGGGATCGACCCGGAAGGCGAGGTGGACCAGGGTGTCGGCGCTCTCCACGGCGACCAGGAAGCAGCGGCGGAGGTCGTCGTCCGGTTCGCGGTCCAGGTATCCGGAGAGCAGGTCGGTCAGGCGGTCGGCGACCCGGGTGTTGGGCTCGGCGTAACGGGCGCCGACGGGAATCTGGTTGCCGAAGTCGACGAGGGAGAAGCCCGGCGCGGTGCGCTTCATGGCGAGGTACTCGTCGAGCACCGCGTCCATCGCGGCCCGCCAGCCTCCCCCGTCCGCCTCGCGCAGACTCTCGGTGACGCGCTCGCTGTAGAGCTCCAGGTTGCGCTGGGCGAGCGCGTCGGCCATCGCCCGCTTGTTGCCGAAGAACCGGTAGACGGAGCCGATGGGCACACCGGCCCGCTGGGCCACGGCCCGTGTGCTCAGCCCGTCGTAGCCCACCTCGTCGAGGAGGTCGGCACAGGCGTCGAGGATTCTGGTCAGTCGTTCTGCGCTACGCCGTTGTACGGGCGCTCTGCGGAGCGAGGTCGCATGGGGCACGGTCTTCATGATGCCTTTCCGACGGGGTCCGGTGAACCTCGCCCATCAGTACGCGCCTCCGTGCCATGACCACTCATTTTCGGCGGCGCATCCGTGCCCTGACCACGCGTCGCGCCTCGGACCCTCCGCCCGGGAGGTCCCCGAGGCCGGCGGCGTCAGCGCGCCGCGGGCGACACCGTCGAGGCCGCGGCCTCGGCCTCGGGCGTCCGCGATTCCGGGCCGGGTATCGCGCCCGAGCCCGAGGCGGTGATGTCGGCCGTGCTCTCCACGGGCCTGCCGTGGACGGCCCAGACGGTGCCGTCGTCCGCGTACAGCCGCGCGGTGACGTGGTGGGTGCCGCGCGGCACGAAGTGCCCGGCCAGGTGGTATTCGGCGGCGCGCAGCCGGGCGACGGTCCGGCCGTCGACGTAGAGGTGCGCGATGCCGCGCCCCGCGACCGGCACGGCGCGCGTGCCCGCGGGCGAGAAGCGGAAGTCGCGGACGGTCAGCCGCACGTCCCAGCCGTCGGCGGAGTCCGGCTGGATCTCGATCGCGACCTCGGGTGCCCCCTTCCCCTCCACCTCACGGTAGAGCCGCCCCTCCTCGTCCGTCTCGTCGAGCAATGTGCCCACGGGCGAGGCGGAGACCGTGGTCCCCCGCTCGTGCGCGTCACCGGTGCCGCAGCCCGCGGCTCCGCCGCACAGGGCGCAGACCACGAGCGCGGTGAGCAGTCCACACATCCACCGCATGTCCGGGAGCGTAGAACAAGGCCCCTTACGGCCGTATCCCCCTGAAGTCGGGTTCTTGGACCGGCCGCACACCCTTGAGTACTAGTCCCCTGGCAATTCCGGCCAACCCTCGGCCTGCCCCGGTCGGCCTCTTGCGCGGGGCGGGAGGGAATCCTACGGTGATACATAGGAATCGGGCGCGAGGGAGCGAACATGAGCGGGGACGCGAGGAAGACGGCCGAGGGGCTGGCCTACCTCTCCGGATTCGGCAACGAACACAGCTCGGAGGCGGTCCCGGGGGCCCTGCCGCACGGCCGCAACGCACCGCAGCGAGCACCCCTCGGCCTGTACGCGGAGCAGCTGAGCGGTTCGGCGTTCACCGAGCCGCGCGCGTCCAACCGGCGTTCGTGGCTCTACCGGATCCGGCCGTCGGCCGCGCACCCCGCGTTCACCCGCGCCGACAACGGCACGCTGCGGACGGCGCCGTTCACCGAGACGGTGCCCGACCCGAACCGGCTGCGCTGGAACCCGCTCCCCGAGCCCCCCGCCGGGACGGACTTCCTCGCGGGTCTGTGGACGCTCGGCGGCAACGGCGACGCCGGTCAGCGCACCGGGATCGCGGTGCACCTCTACCACGCCAACGCGTCGATGGAGCGGGTGTTCAGCGACGCCGACGGCGAGCTGCTCATCGTCCCGGAGCGCGGCGGCCTGCTGCTGCGCACCGAGTTCGGGCTCCTGCACGTGGAACCGGGCCAGATGGCACTGATCCCCCGGGGGGTGCGTTTCCGGGTGGAGCTTCTGGACACGGCACCGGAGGGCGGGCGCGCCCGCGGCGCCCGGGGTTATGTGTGCGAGAACTACGGTGCGCCCTTCCAGCTGCCCGACCTCGGCCCGATCGGCGCCAACGGCCTCGCCAACGCCCGCGACTTCCTGGCGCCGGTCGCCGCCTACGAGGACGTCGAGGGTCCCGTCGAGGTGGTGAACAAGTTCTGCGGCAACCTCTGGACGGCGACGTACGACCACTCGCCGCTGGACGTCGTCGCCTGGCACGGCAACCATGTGCCGTACATCTACGACCTGCACCGTTTCAATGTGATCGGCTCCATCAGCTACGACCACCCGGACCCCTCGATCTTCACGGTGCTGACCTCGCCGTCCGACACCCCGGGTCTGGCCGGTGTCGACTTCGTGGTGTTCGCGCCGCGCTGGCTGGTGGGCGAGGACACGTTCCGGCCCCCGTACTTCCACCGGAACGTGATGAGCGAGTACATGGGTCTCGTCGAGGGCGCCTACGACGCGAAGGCGGAGGGCTTCGTGCCGGGCGGCGGCTCGCTGCACAACATGATGTCGGCGCACGGTCCGGACCAGGAGACCTTCGACCGCGCCAGCGCCGCCGAACTGAAGCCCCAGAAGATCGACGACGGGCTGGCGTTCATGTTCGAGACCCGCTGGCCGGTGACCGCGACGGCCCAGGCGGCGCGGGCGGACCATCTCCAGAAGGGCTACGACGACGTGTGGAAGGGCCTCGGGCGACACTTCCGCCCGGCCGGCTGACCTTCACCGGCCGTTGCCTTCCACGCCCGCGACCGGTACGGATACCCTCGTGACCTCCTTCGCTCCCGATTCGATCGTCCTGAACCGCAAGCTGCCGCTGTGGTATCAGGTGTCGCAGTCCCTGCGCGCCTCGATACTCGGCCGCGCTCCCCAGGATCCCCTGCGCCTGCCCACCGAGGAGCAGCTCGCGGGGCACTACGGGGTGAGCGTGCTGACCATGCGGCAGGCGCTCAAGGAGCTGGAGGTCGAGGGGCTCATCACCCGGCACCGCCGCCGGGGCACGTTCATCGAGCCGAGTGCGCTGCGGGGCGCGCCCGTGCGGCTGCTCGGCTCGGTGGACGCGATCGTGGCCCAGCAGTCGGGCATGACGACCGAGCTGCTGGATCAGGGGAAGGCACCCGTTTCCGGCGAACTGGCGGAATTCTTCCCGGATGTGGCCGAGGTGGCGACGTACCACCGGCTGCGCAGCGACGAGACGACGGGCGAGCCGACCAACCACGCGCGCAACTACCTCCGGCCGGAGTTGGCCGACCGTATCGACCGGGAGGATCTGATCCGCTGGCCGATGACCAAAGTGCTGCGGGACGTGCTCGGGGTCGGCATCAGCCGGATCACCGACACGGTGGAGGCCACGCTCGCGGACCCGGAGACGGCGCGTCTGCTCCAAGTGCCGCTGCTCAGCCCGATCCTGCGCTACACGGGCGTCATCCACGGCACGGACGGGCAGGCGCTGGACGTGGCGGTCATCCACTACCGGGGCGACCGCTTCTCGTTCACGGTCACCCTCGACGCGCACTGACGATGGCGTACGGGGGCGGCGCGCGGCACCCGCGTCGTACGATGCCGGGCGTGACGCCCGACGCCGCTCCGCTGCTCGCGGACCTCATGCCGTGGTCCGTCGCACCGCCGAGGCTGGGCCGGAGGTGGCCGACGGCACCCGACGCGGCCTCCCTGAAAGCCCGCTGGGACGCCCTCGTGCGGGCCGAGGGGGAGGACCGCGAGACGCTGTTCGGGCCGACGCGGGCGCGCACGACGCACTCCGCGGTCGCCCAGCTTCCGGGCCAGTCCAGCGGGACGGGCCGCCTCGCCCGGGCGTCGGACCCGTGCCCGGCGCCGGTCCGCGTGCTGAGCGCCCCCTTCGACGAGCAGTGGCTGATTCCCGACCACCGGCTGATCGACTCGGCCCGCCCCGAGCTGTGGCGGGTGGCGGACGAACAGCAGGTGTTCGCGGTCGAGCAGACCCCGGTGCCCGAGGCCTCCGGTCCGGCTCTGCTGGCCGCGTCCGTGCTGCCGTTGAGCGCGGGCCGCGGCGGGCGGGTGCGCCCCCTCTACCGGCGCCCCGGTGGCCGTGAACCGAACCTGGCACCGGGCCTGCTGGAACATCTGGGCTCCCGCCTCGGCGACACACCCGCTCCCCTCGACGTCCTCGCCTGGACGACGGCGGTCGCGCGGCACGGCCGCGACGGATGCGCGGTCCCGCTCACCGCCGACCCCGAAGTGTGGGCGTACGGCGTCGAGTTGGGCCAGCGCATGCTGCGGCTGATGCGCCGGGAGGGCGAGCGCCCCAAACTTCCCGGCGGCCGGCGGCCCTACGTCCGCGCGCCGCTGTCCGCCCTGCCCCAGGGACCCCGGCCGGCCACGGGCCCCCCGTTCACCGACCCGTACTACGACCGCGCCGAGGAGTCCCTGCACCTCGGCGACGGCAGGATCTCGCCCGTGCCGCCCGAGGCCTGGGACTTCGAGGTCGGCGGCGTACGCGTGCTGGAACAGTGGTTCGCGGCGAGGACGGGGGTGGCGGAGCCGGGCACGCTGGAGGCGATCGGCCCCGTCGGCTGGCCGCAGGCGTGGACGTCCGAACTCCTCGAACTCATCACGGTGCTCGCGCTCCTCGCGGAACTGCGCCCCCGGCAGGCCGCGTTGGAGCCGCGGTCGCCGATCACCCGGACGGAGCTGCGCACGGCCGGGGTGCTCCCGGTCCCGGACGCGGCGCGCCGCCCGGCCTCGGTGCTCGACCACCACGAAGAGGGCCCGGAGGGCCAGTTCGCGCTGATCTAGGACCTGTCCTCCGCTGGAATCGGCAGGCTCCCGGTGCCCCGGCGGGCGATGTCCGCCCCGTCGCGGCGGCCGGCGCTCCCTGACGGCCGGACGCCGGCTGCCGGGAACCGCCGGCCGGCGGCCACCGGATCACCCCGCGGCAATCAGCGCATGACAAAGGTGGTGGGGAGGAGTCATGATCCACCGCATGCAGCCAGAGCCCCTGCCCCTCGAGGGCATCACCGTCGTCGCCGTCGAACAAGCCGTCGCCGCGCCCTTCGCGACCCGGCAGCTCGCCGATCTCGGCGCCCGGGTCGTCAAGGTCGAGCGGATCGACGGCGGGGACTTCGCGCGTGGCTACGACACCGCGGCCCAGGGCCTGGCCTCGCATTTCGTGTGGTGCAACCGGGGCAAGGAGTCCGTCGCCCTCGATCTGAAGGACCCGCGCGGGCTCGACGTCGTCCGCCGGCTCGTCGCGGACGCGGATGTGTTCGTGCAGAACCTCGCCCAGGGCGCGGCGGCGCGGCTGGGCCTGGACGCGGCGACCCTGTGTGCCGAGCATCCCCGGCTGATCGCCGTGGACATCTCCGGATACGGGCCGTCGGGGCCGTACGCCGGCAAACGGGCGTACGACATGCTCGTGCAGTGCGAGGCGGGGCTCGTGTCGGTGACGGGGACGCCCGAACAACCGGTGAAGGCGGGCATCCCGGCCGCGGACATCGCGGCGGCCATGTACGCGTTCTCGGGGGTCCTCGCGGCGCTGGTGCGGCGCGGCACGACCGGGCGCGGGGGCCCGGTCGAGGTGTCGATGCTGGACGCGCTCGCGGAGTGGATGGGGCATCCGCTGCACCACGCGATGCACGACGGGACCGCACCGGCTCGCACGGGCCTCGCCCACGCCGTCATCGTTCCCTACGACGCCTATTCGACGGCGGACGGCGGGCGCGTGCTGTTGTCGGTGCAGAACGACCGGGAGTGGCGGCGGCTCGCCCAGCAGGTTCTGGGGCGGCCCGAGACGGCGGACGATCCTCGTTTCGCGACGAACGCGGCGCGGGTGGCGGACCGGGAGCGCGTGGACGCGCTGGTCGCCGGGGCGCTGGGCGCGCTGGGCGCCGACGAGGCGGTGGCCCGCCTGGAGGCCGCGGGCATCGCCTGCGCACGGCTGCGGGACGTGGGCGAGGTGGCGGAGCACCCTCAGCTGGCGGCCAGGAACAGATGGCGGGAGGTGGGATCGCCGGCCGGACCGCTGCGGGCCCTGCTGCCCCCGATCACCCTGCCGGGCGGGGAGGAGGCGCGGATGGGGTCCGTCCCGCGGCTCGGCGAGCACACAGGGGTGGTGTTGCGGGCGCTGGGCATGACGGACGCGGACGTCGCCGAGCTGCGGCGGGACGGAGTGGTGCGCTGAGCCTCACGGCTCGGTGATGGTGGTGACCCGCGCTCCGGATGTGGTGATCACCGGGCGCCGCCGCCCGCCGTGGGGATGACGGACGCGGAGGGGCAGCGTTGCGCCGGTTCGGTGGAGTCGCCGGAGCGCGGGTCGAGAAGGCCGGTAACGACAGCGGTCAGCGGTCGCCGAACAGCGAGCGGCGCAGCCGCCTGAGCGGTGCGAACAGCGAGACCCGCCGCACGCGCGCACCCCTGGAGCCGCTGTCGTGCGCGTGGTCACGGGTCGTGAGCTCACGCATCAGCGACGTCGCCTCGACCGTCTCGCGCTGCGGTATGGCAGGGCCACCGAGCACCGCGAGATGTCGGTCGAGGCGCGAACTGGTCGCGCTGCTCCCGCACGTGATCGCAGGGACGCGTGCCCTGCTGCGCACTGTTATCTGTTCCATGTCACTCCCCACCCGTACAAGTCCACCCGGCCCGGGCAGACTAACCCTATCGCCCCCTCATGGCGCGCGTGTATCTCGGACAAAGGATTCACCTTCCCCATAAGGGGGTTGACGGTTACTCTCCGAATCCAACCGTTTCCAGGGCGAGTTGGACAACCGGCGAGGTAGTGGGCTGTTCCGAGCCCCCGCGAGGCTCGACGGTCACTGCGAGTGACGTCGCGTTCGTGTTCAGCCCGTCGGCGACGAGGGGCGTGTCGCCGTCGAAGAGACCGAGGGAACGCGGTTTCTCGTTGGGGCGCATGAGCCACAGCTGATGGACGCGTCCGCCGGCGGGCGTGCCGAGTCCGCTGAGTGTCACGACGGCGCGCCGCTCCGACGCGGAGGCCACTACTCCGATTCCGCGGCCCCCCGCGTCCCGTTCACCGGTCGCCCGCGCGTCCGGTGCCGCGAGAACGTGGGCGATCTCACGCGCCTGGGCGCGCTCCTGGCTCAGCTCGTCGCGCGCCTGGGTCGCCTGCACCGCGAAGAGCGCGGCGACGACGAGGGCAGCGGCGGCCGTGGCGGTGGCGAGCGGGGCGAACAGCGGGCGGAGCCGGGGGGTTCGCGCACGCGCGGGCTGATGGGCCGGCCGCGCACGGGGCAGGTCCCGGGCCGTGTGTTCCTGCGGTGTCGTCCGTACGGCGGTCAGCACCCGCGCGCGCAACGCGGCCGGCGGGGCCGCCGCCGTGGACCAGGCGAGCCGTACCGCGTCCTCGGTCAGCGCCCGCACCTCCTCGGCACAGCGGTCACAGCCCTTCAGATGACGTTCGAAGCGGCGCCTCTCGTCGCTCTCCAGCGCGTCGAGGGCGTAGGGGGCGGCGAGCGAGTGCAGATCGCGGCCCAGCAGTCGGTCGAGGACGCTCATGCGGCACCCCCCTCTCTTCCGTTCGGATCACGGCCCGGCAGGCGGTCGTCGGCGTTCACGCGACTCCTCCCAGGCAATCGCGCAGGCGGGTGAGCCCGTCGCGCATACGGGTCTTGACGGTGCCCAGCGGCAGGGAGAGCCGCTCGGCGACTTCCCGGTAGGTGTAGCCGTCGTAGTAGGCGAGGGTGACGGACTGCCGCTGAAGGGCGGTGAGCCGGTCGAGACAGCGGCGGACCCACTCGCGTTCGAGCCCGGCCTCGACCTCCTCGGCGACCTGGTCGAAGGCGGGGCGGTGGTTGCGCTGCCCCTCGCGCTGCTCGCGTTCGGTGGCCGCGCGGGCGCTGCGCACCCTGTCGACGGCGCGGCGGTGCGCGAGCGTGAGGATCCAGGACAGCGCGCTGCCGCGTCCGGGGTCGAACCGCGGCGCGGAGCGCCAGAGTTCGAGCAGCACCTCCTGCGACACCTCCTCCGACTGCGCCGGGTCCCGCACCACGCGGCGCACCAGTCCGAACACCGGCCCGGACACCAGTCCGTACAGCTCCTCGAACGCCTTCTGGTCGCCTCCGGCCACCAGCACCAGTAGCTCGTCAGCCTCCACCCGTCCCCCTCTCCGGCCGTGCACGGCCCGTCCTTTCCCCTACGTCTTCGCAGCGAACCCGTCTACGGATGGGTTACGGATCAGCGAGCCGAAAACGCGCGTCCACCGCTGATCAGTTCCCGTCCCCGAGACCTGTTCGTCCGCGTGTCCGCCGGTGACCGTCCCCCTGTCCGCGACCGGCACTGTCGCACGTCTCGCGCCGACCGGTTCGGGCGACCGTCGGGAAAGAAGCCGGCCCGTCGATGAAACAACCTGGGAGAACCGCCGTAAAGACGTTTGGGATTCGACCAATCCACCCCGGCGACCGCTCCGAATGGCGTGCGTCAGGCAAGTTGGACAGAGGACGGACGGCATGACACCTATCTCCAGGAGCGGCGCGGGTCGAAGGACTCTCGCGACCCTCGTATGCGGTGCGCTGGCTGCCGGGGGGCTCGCGGCCGCCGGTGCGACGGCGCTGGCGCCGGGGGCGGCCTCCGCCTCCAGCCACCGGGAGGCCCCGCTGATCTCGGGCACTCCCCAGTACGACAACACGGACGTGTACGCGTTCGTCAGCCCGGACAAGCCGGACACGACGACGATCGTGGCGAACTGGATCCCCTTCGAGGAGCCCGCGGGCGGTCCGAACTTCTTCACGTTCGCCGACGACGCCCAGTACGACCTCCACATCGACAACAACGGTGACGCGCAAGGTGAGTTGATCTACCGCTACACCTTCAAGACGCACCGCAAGAACGGCAACACGTTCCTGTACAACACGGGTCCGGTCACCAGCCTCGACGACCCCGACCTGAACATCACGCAGACGTACGACATCGAGCTCCTGCGGCTGCACAACCAGCGGCTGGTGTCGAAGACCAAGGTCGCGGACGACGTTCCGGTCGCCCCGTCCAACGTCGGCAAGGCGTCGATGCCGGACTACTCGAAGCTGCGCTACCAGGCGGTGTCCAAGCTCGCCGGCGGCTCGACGACGTTCGCCGGCCAGGCGGACGACCCGTTCTTCCTGGACCTGCGCGTCTTCGACCTGCTGTACGGCGGGAACCTGACCGAGGTCGGACGGGACACCCTCAAGGGCTACAACGTCAACTCCATAGCCCTTCAGGTCCCGAACGACATGATCCGCGAGTCGGCCGGACAGCCGGTCGTCGGCATCTGGTCCACCACGCAGCGCAAGGACGCCCGCGGCCAGTACCGCCAGGTCTCGCGTCTCGGCATGCCGCTGGTCAACGAGGTCGTCAACCCGCAGAAGGACAAGGACAAGTTCAACGCGTCCGCGCCCTGGGAGGACGCCCAGTTCCTGAAGAACGTGACCAACCCCGAGCTCCCGAAGCTCATCGAGGGGATCTACAAGATCAAGGCCCCGGCCGAGCCCCGCAACGACCTGGTCGACGTGTTCCTGAAGGGCGTCAAGGGCCTCAACCAGCCGCCGCACGTGCGTCCGGCGGAGGAGCTGCGGCTCAACACCTCGATCAAGCCGACCATGCACCCCAAGCGGCTCGGTGTCCTCGACGGCGACAACGCGGGCTTCCCGAACGGACGCCGCCTCACGGACGACGTGATCGACGCCTCGCTCCAGGTGGTCGAGGGTGAACTCGTCGGATCCAAGAACGACTTGGGTGACGCGGTCGACAAGAACGACAAGAAGTTCGAGAAGTACTTCCCGTACGTGGCCGAGCCGACCTCGGGTTCGCGCGGCGCGCTCGCCAAGGGCACGACCAGCGGGACCGATGTGCGCAGCCAGCTCGGCGACGCGCTCCAGCCGGCCGGCTCCGGCTCCGGTGGCGGAACCGACACCGTGCTGATCGCGGGCTCCGCCGCGGCGGGCGCCGCGGGCATCCTGCTCATCGGCTCCGGTCTGCTGTGGTGGCGCCGACGGATGTACAACCGGGCCTACTGACCCGGCTCACCGACTGGCGCGGCCCGCACGCAGTTCAACCCCCCACGGTGCGGGCCGCGCCGCCCCCCCCCCCCCCCCCCCCCCCGGACCCCCCCCCCCCGGGGGGGCGGGGCAATACCCCCCGGACAAAAAAAACAACCACCCCCCCCCCCCAAACGGCCCCCCCCCCCCCGGCGCCCC
>NZ_JBIAQM010000021.1:0-143898 GCF_042888945.1 Streptomyces sp. NPDC002698 | reverse complement strand
GTCCTCATACCGGGTGTATTCGGGCGATCCGACAACGCGGCGAGGTGCCGTAGCTGTCGTCGTGCGCCCGCCGGGGATTACGGGACAGCCCTTAGAGGGACGTCAGATGGCCCGAGTCGGTCTGCCGGGGCACCAACGAGGGTTCGTACGCCGCGCCGTTCGGCCCCAGCGCCAGTACCGCGGCGACCGGGTGGTCGTCGTCCGCCAGGCCGTCCGGGTGGGCGTCCCCCGTCACGGCGGGCTCGGGCGCCGAACGCGAGAGCGTCACCACACCCCACGCGGCGACCGACGCCCCCGCGAGCGCGAGCAGCAGGCCCGCCGCGCCGCCCTGGAGACGCTCACCGAGCAGGGACAGCCCGATCGCCGCCGCGGCCAACGGGTTGGCGAGCGTCACGACGGCCAGCGGGGCTCCGAGCCCGCCCTGATAGGCGGTCTGCGACAGCAGCAGCCCGCCCGCGGCGAAGGCCGCCACGAGCAGTGCCACCACGACCACCTGCGCGCTGAGCGGTGAGTCCGAACGGTTCGTCGCGGCGACCGTCACGGTCTGGGTGAGGGCGGAGGCCACGCCCGAGGCGAACCCGGCGGCCGTCGCGTGCCGCAGCCCCGGCCGGGCACCACGCGCCAGCGCGCCGACGACCGCGGCGGTCGTTCCCGCGACGGCGAGCGCCTGCGGCAGGCTCAGCACCTCGTCCGGCGCGGTCCCGGACGCCGTGACGAGCAGCGCGGCGAGGCCGGTCAGGGTGAGCGCCGTGCCGCGCCACTCGACCGCGCTGACGCGCCGTCCGGCTACCCGCGCGCCCAGCGGCACGGCGGCCACGAGGGTGAGCGCCCCGAGCGGCTGGACCAGGGTGAGGGTTCCGTACTTGAGGGCCGCCACGTGCAGCAGCGCGGCCGAGGCGTTCAGCGTGACCGACCACCACCAGGCGCCCTGGGCCAGCAGGCGCAGCGTGCCCGAGCCGGCCGACCGGGCGGCGAGCCGCTCCTGCGCGACGGCGGCGGCGGCGTAGGCGACGGCGGAGAACAGGGACAGGACGACGGCGACGAGCGTCGGGTTCATCGCCCCGCTCCCACGAGTCCGGGCAGATCGCGTACGGGGATCGCGGCGGGCCCGTGTCCCAGGCGCCGTCCCGGGGCCGTCGCCGTCCGGTGCGGCGGGTGGACCACGGCGAGGGCGACGCAGAGCAGCGCGGTCGCCACGATCGCGTCGAGCCAGTAGTGGTTCGCGGTGCCGACGATCACCAGCAGGGTGAGCAGGGGATGCAGCAGCCACAGCGCGCGCAGCCGCGACCGGGTCGCGGTGATCAGGCCGATCGCGACCATCAGCGCCCAGCCGAAGTGCAGCGACGGCATCGCCGCGAACTGGTTCGCCAGGGCGTCGGCCGCCGGGTGCGCGCCGTACACGGTGGGCCCGTACACCTGGCCGGTGTCGACGAGACCCGTCTCCGCGAGCAGCCGCGGCGGCGCGAGCGGGAAGGCGAGGTGCCCGGCCAGGGCGGCCGCGGTGACCAGGGCGAGGATCCGGCGGGCCCACACGTAGTGCGCCGGGCGCCGCAGGTACAGCCAGACCAGGAAGGCGGCGGTGGCCGGGAAGTGGACGGTCGCGTAATAGGTGTTCGCGAGGTGCGCGAGGGTGTCGCTGTGCAGCAGCGCGGTCTGGACGGAGCCCTCGTCCGGCAGGCGCAGGGACCGCTCCCAGCCCCAGACGTCGTGCGCGTCGGCGAAGGCCTCGTCGGTGCGGCCGGTGGCCGCCAGACGGCCGGCCTTGTAGACGACGAAGAGCCCGACGACGAGCAGCAGTTCCCGCAGGAGCGGCGGGCGTGCCGCGGTGTCGTCGGGGCGTGTGTCCGGACGGGCGTGCGCGTGAGGGCGCGGGCGCGTGCGGGCGGCCGCGCCGTGTGGCGCGGCCGGTGGTGTCGCCGCGTCGGGCGGCTCCGGTTCTGACGTGGACTCGGATGCGGAATCCGCAGGCTCGGTTCGGGAATCCATCCCCGGCCCCCTTGCTGACTGCTTGATGTCGTGAAGTGCGCGGTGAGCCCAGGACAGGATCCACTCGGCCTTCCCTGTGCGGGAGGAGGTGGGTCCTGTCCGAGGCTCATCGATACGGCAGTGTACCGATACGGCAGTGTACCGATACGGCAGTGTACCGATACGAGCATGTACCGATACGCGGGTGTACCGATACGGATGCGTACCGGTACCCTCGCGTATCGATTACACTGAGCGCAAGACCGCACCGGCATCGCCCGGATCGAGCGAGGAGAAGCCTCATGACGTCGCAGGCCGCGGACGGACCGGAGACGGTCGCCGCCTCGCGCCGCTCCAAAATCACGCCCGAGCGTGAGCAGGAGTTCTACGACGCCGTGCTCGAGCAGATCAGGGAATGCGGGTACGAGGCGCTCACGATGGAGGGAGTCGCCGCCAGCACCCGGTGCAGCAAGTCGACCCTCTACCGGCAGTGGAGGTCCAAGCCCCAGTTCGTGGCCGCCGCGCTGCGCAACAACCGTTGTCCCCGGTTCACGGGGATCGACACCGGATCGCTCGCCGGTGACCTCCGCGCTGCGGCCGGGGCCGCGGGTGAATGGTCGGCCCGGGACAACACGCAGCTGTTGCAGGGCCTCGGCAATGCCGTGATGCAGGACAAGGAGCTCCAGCAGGCGCTGCGCGACGCGCTCGTCGAGCCCGAGGTCGCCGAGCTGCGGCAGATGATCAGCCGCGGCGTCGAGCGCGGCGAGGTCGACGCCGGTCACCCGGCGCTGGAGTTCATCCCGGCCCAGATGCTCGGCGTCCTGAGGGTGCGGCCCCTTCTGGACGGTCAGTACGCGGACGCGGCGTATCTCACACGGTTCGTGGAGGCCGTCGTGCTGCCGACGCTGGGTCTCACCTGAATCTCAGGCCGCTGTCCGTGGGATGACCGGACGTCGGCCTGTATCGCGCCGCACCGTGGGGACGGGGGCGGCGCACACCCCCCGGCCGGGTGGGGTTCCCCTTGAGCGGAGGGGCGCTCCACCCGGCCGATCCATGTCCGCGGTGTCCCGGCGCCGGGACGGGCGTACCCGGTTTCGGCGGGTCTCAGACGTTCTGGCCGTTTCCGCCGGTTCCGGCCGCCACCTTGATGCCCTTGGTGATCGTGTCGATGATCGACTGCTCGGGGGCCTTGGGGCTGATGTCGACGCCGAAGCGGACGACGACCAGCGAGGCGGGGTCGGCGGGGGACGGGAACACGAGCGATTCGACGTATCCGTCGTCGCCCTTGCTCGTCACGACCTTCCAGCGCACCAGGTAGCCCTTCTCGCCGGCCACCGTGACGGCCTTCGAGGCGAGCTGGGTGTGCGAGGTGATCGAGCCGTAGCCCTTGCCGTACGACTCGGTGGCGTTCTTGGAGATGTCCTCCTTGGCCGCCGCCTCCGCCGTCGTGGACTTCAGTTTCTGCGCCTTCGCCGGGGCCGAGTAGGCGCCGCCGCGCTGACAGTTCTGCGAGGTGTCGCCGGGGCATTTGTACGTGTCCTTGGTGGACACCGCGGCGGTGCCCGCGCCGCTCTGGCCGGCCCAGCCGTCCGGCACCGGGATGCTGATGCCGTTGTAGACGTCCGTGGCGTACCCGGGGTCGGTCTCCGGCCGCCCCGACCCGCCGGGCGCCGGAGTCTGCCCGTCGGAGCCGCCCGGGCCGCCGGGCGCTCCGTTCGGGCCGCCTTCCTGGCCGCCGCCCGGTCCCTGCGGTCCGCCCTGGCCGTCCGTCCCGGCGGGGCCGCGGGACGCCGTGCTGCCGCCGCGTCCGTCATCGCTGGTCAGCGCGTACACGCCGCCGCCGATACCGGCGAGGACGGCGACCGCCGCCGCGACCGCTATGCCCGTGCGCAGCCCGCGCCGCGGGCCGCTCGGGGCGTACGCCGGATAGGGTCCCGCCCCCGCCGGGTATGCCGGGGGACCCCATGCGGCCGCCGGGCCGACCGGGCGGACCTGGTCCGTCCATGTCCTACCGTCCCACCAGCGTTCGGTGGCGGGAGCGTCATTTGTCTGCCCGGGGTCGGGATACCAGCCGGGGGGAGTCGCCTGCGTCATGGGTCCACCGTATGAGCACAGGGTGAAAGGCGGATGAGAGGGTTCCCCGAAGCCCGCTCGGGAGCTGACGCGGTCATGTCGACACGAGGGGGCCCACCGGACGGATGAAGAACGCCAGTGCCAAGGGCGCGTGCGCCTCATGTGCGGCCCGGGCCGGTCCTCGCCCCCCGGGAGGTGGGGGCGAGGACCGGGGGGTGAGGGGCGCCGGCCGGACGCGAAGGGCCCGGCGGGACGTCCGCGGCGCCCCCGCGCACGCCTCCGCGGGAGCGCGGGAGCGGAGGGCGCGCAGGTCACGGCCGCGCGCGGGGGCGCTCGTGCCGGTCCTTCCCGGGGAGCTCGGAGGTTCGCCGCGCGCGGTCCGGCGCGACGGACGAGGAAGGAAAATTACCTTCATTTTCCCATCGGTTGACTGTCCGTCACTTCCCTTCGGCGCTGCCCGGTTTCCGGTGGCGTCGCCTCCGCGACATCGCCGTCACCCGTCCCGGCAACTGGTGCCGGGTCCCGCCTCCGCCGCGGCTCCCAGGAGGCTAGGCTCGTTGCGGATACGTCGTTTGGGTGACCTGGGGAGGTAGCGGGATGACGGAGGGACGACCCGGAGCGGTCGCCTCGGCTTCCCTGTGGGAGCGCGAAGAGGAGGTCGCCACTCTCGAAGAGGCGATCACCGCGCTGCGTGCGGACTCCTCGACCTCGGGCACCCTGCTGGTGCTCAGTGGAGAGGCGGGTCTCGGCAAGACCGCACTCCTGGCCGAGGTACGCAGGATCGCGGAGGGCAAGGGCTGTGCCGTGTGGTCGGCGCGCGGCGGCGAGACCGTCACGTCCGTCCCCTTCAACGTCGTACGGCAGTTGCTCCAGCCGGCCCTCGTCTCGCTGCTCCCGGAAGAGGCGCGCGAGTACCTGGGGGACTGGTACGACATCGCGGGACCCGCCCTCGGCATAGCCGAACCCGGTGACCGGCAGCCCGACCCGCAAGGCGTGTGCGACGGTCTGGTCGCCGCGGTACGGCGCCTCGCGAAGCGGGACTGGCCGCTCGTGCTGCTCATCGACGACGCGCACTGGGCCGACCAGGAGACGCTGCGCTGGCTCGCCGCGTTCGCCGAGCGGCTGGACGACCTGCCCGTCCTCGTCGTGGTGGCCCGCAGGCTCGGTGGGGTCAGCGGCGAGAGCGCCCGGCTGCTCGACGCCGTGGCCGCCGCGGGCCGTCCGGTCGCCACCCTGACGGCGCTGACCCCGGCCGCCACCGAGGGCCTCACCCGCGCCACCCTCGGCGAACACGCCGACGCGCCCTTCTGCCGCGAGGTGTGGGCGGTCACCGGCGGCAACCCGTACGAGACCGTCGAACTGCTCGCCAAGGTCCAGGACAGCGAACTGGAGCCGGTCGAGGGCTCGGCCGCCGAACTGCGCGACCTGAACCGCTCGGCCCGCGGCCGCGGACTCGTCGCCCGCCTCGAAGGACTCGGTATCGACGCCACCCGGTTCGCCTGGGCGGCCGCCATTCTCGGCACCGGGATCTCCCTCGACCTCGCCGCCCAACTCGCCGGAATGCCGGACGAGGAGGCCTCCCGCTGCGCCGAACTGCTGGGCGCCGCACGCATCCTGACCACCGCCGGATCCGCGGGCGGCCAACCGCCGGACGGCGAGCTGGAGTTCGTGCACCCGCTGATCGCGACGGCGGTGTACCGCTCGATCCCGGACGCCCTGCGCACGGCGATGCACGGTCAGGCGGCCTGGGCGGTCACCGAGTCCGGACGCGGCGCGGCGGCGGCCTCCCGCCACCTCCTCGAAGTGCATCCGGACGACGATCCCGAACTCGTCGAGCAGATGCGCGAAGCCGCCCGCGAGCACCTCGCCGTCGGCGCCCCGGACGCGGCCCGGCGCTGCCTGGAGCGGGCGCTCAAGGAACCACCGCTGCCCGAGGTCCACGCACGGGTGCTCTACGAACTGGGCTGCGCCACGCTCCTGACGGCGCCGTCCACGACCATCGGTCATCTCCGGGCCGCGCTCGAACGGCCCGGACTCGAGGACACGGCACGGGTCGACGCCGTCTTCCGGCTCTCCCAGGCACTGCTCCACAACAACCAGTTGGACGAGGCCGTCCGCACGGTCGACGCCGAGGCCGAGCGGCTGGAACCGGGGCCCGCCCGGATGCGGCTCCAGGCCGTGCACTACATGTGGGAGGGCATCCACGCGGGCGAGGAGCGCGCCGGACACTCCAGCGGTCTCGCCGAACTCGTCACGACCTGCACGGGGCGCGACAACTCCGAGCGCGCCCTGCTCATACTGCGCGGCTTCGACGCGATGACCCGCGGCGAGAACGCCGAGGAGGTCGTGGAACTCTGCGACCGGGCCCTCGTCAACGGCCGCCTCGCGCCGGGACTCGCCTGGACCGACACCGAGTGGGGCGTCGAACTCCTGCTGATGCTGGGCAGCGCGTACGCCTACACGGACCGGCTGGACCGGGCCGAGAGCCTGTTCAGCGAGGCCCTGCACGCCTATGTGAAGGCGGGCTGGAGCGGCGGTCACCTCTCCCTGGCCAACGCCTACCTCGGCCTCGCCCACCGCAGGCGGGGCCGCCTCGCCGACGCGGAGCACTACCAGCGCGAATCGCTGCGCCTCGCGGAGCGGGTCGGACGCGGACTGCCCCTGTACTGGTCGGCGACCTGCGGGCTCATCGACACCCTGCTGGCGCGCGGGCACGTCCAGCAGGCGGCGGAGATCGCCGAGCGCTACGGCTTCGCGCCCCCGTACCCCTCCACGATCGTCCTTCCCGACACCCGCTCGGTGCGCGGCCGGCTGCTGCTCGCCGTCGGCCGCACCAAGGAGGGCATCAACGAACTGGAGGCGGCGGAGAAGGCCGCCGCCGCCCGCGGCCACCACAACACGGTGCTCGCACCCTGGGCCGTCGACCTCGCGAAGGCACTCGCCAACGAGGACCCGTCACGCGCCGCCGCCCTGGCCGCCGACGCCCGACGCCAGGCCGAACGGTTCGGCACCGACACGGCGATCGGCGAAGCACTGCGGTGCGCCGCCGCCCTCGAAACCGGTCAGCGCGCGGTCCGGCTGGCAGCCCAGGCGGTCACCTACCTGGAAGCCTCTCCCTGCCAGTACGAACACGCGGCGGCCCGCATCGAGTACGGCATCGCGTCCCGCTCGGTGATGGAACTGAACAAGGGCCTGACCCTGGCGCGCACCTGCGGAGCGGACGGCCTGGCGGCGAAGGCGGAGGCGGCGCTGACGGGTCTGTGACGAACCGCCGGCCGCCGTCAGCCGCCCGAGGCGACGTGTGGTCGGCGGTCGCCGCCTTAGCCGGGGAGCGGTCGGTGGTCGCCGCCTGCGGCGCACGGTCAGGTGACAGCCCACGGGTTTTTTTGGCCGGGGCCGGTCCGCGGGTCCCGGGCCGGGGCCGGTCTGAGGGTCCCGGGCGGGGGCGGGTCTGAGAGGGCCTCTGGTCTGGGTAGCCCGAGGGTGCCCCCGGCCCGGGGTAACTCGCGGGTGCCCCGGCGGGGGTCGGTCCGAGGAGCCCCTGGCCGGGGCCGGTCCGCCGCGTGCCCCTGGCCGGTGTCAGTCCGACGAGTCCGACGGAGAGGCGTCGTCCTCCTCCGTGGCCTCCTCCGCGAGCACCCGCTGGGCCACCGCGAACGCCGAGTTGGCGGCCGGGACACCGCAGTAGACCGCCGTCTGCAGCAGCACCGCGCCGATCTCCTCGGGGGAGAGCCCGTTGCGCCGCGCCGCGCGGACATGCATCGCCAACTCGTCGTAGTGGCCGTGCGCCACCAGCGCGGTCAGCGTGATCATGCTGCGCTCGCGGCGCGTCAGTGTCGTGTCGGTCCAGATCTCGCCCCAGGCGTAGCGCGCGATGAAGTCCTGGAACCGGGCCGTGAACGGGCTCTGGCGCGCCTGCGCGCGGTCCACGTGCTCGTCACCGAGGACCTGACGGCGTACCTCCATGCCGCGCCGCGCGCCCCCGCCGGAGAAGTGCGCCCGCAGAGCCGTCAGCACGGCCTCCGGGCACTGCGCGGGCGCCAGGTGCGAGGCGCCCGGGATCTCCACGAGCGCCGCACCCGGCACCGCGTCCGCGATCTCCCGCAGATGCGCGGGCGGCGTCGCGGGGTCCTCGCGCCCGGCGATCAGGAGCGTCGGTACGGTGACCGACGCCAGCCGGTCGCGGATGTCGAACGCGGCGAGGGCGTCACAACAGGCGGCATACGCCTCCGGGTCTGCGTCGCGGTGGTCCTGGAGCAGCTCCGGCACGGTGAAACCGGCGGTGAACCATCGGGCGTCGGCGGTCGCCGCGACGGGTCCGAGGCCCTCGCGGCGCACCAGTTCGGCCCGTTCCTCCCACGGCTTGGACCCGTTGAAGTGGGCCGAGGAGCAGATGACCGCGAGGGACGAGAGCCGTTCGGGACGGTGGACCGCCAGGTGCAGCCCCACCGCGCCGCCCAGCGACACACCGGCGTACGCGAAGCGCCCGATGCCCAGTGAGTCGGCCAACTCCAGGACGAGCGCGGCCAGATCGGCGACCGTCGCTCCCGGACCGATCGGATCGGCGGGTGAACCGCCGTGCCCGGGAAGGTTCCAGCGCACCACCCGGTGGGTGGTGGACAGTTCGGGCGCGATCTTGTCCCACAGGGCGTACGACGTCCCGAGCGAGGGCCCGAGAAGCAGCGGGGGAGCGGTGACGGGTCCCTCGGCGCGGTGGGTGAGCGGATTCGCGGTCAAGGTCGCTCCAGAGCACGGTCGGTGAGGACTCCGGCGGAGCCCGTGTAGTGGGTCGGGTCGGTGAGCTCCGCGAGGTCGACGCCCGGGAGGTCCTTGAGGCCGGGCTCCTCGCCGAGCAGGTCCGCGAGGGGCCGCCGCTCACCGACGGCCCTCTCGGCGGCTCGCGTCAGCAGCTCCTTGGCGCGCGCCCGGCCGAGCACCGGGGCGAGTTCGGCGGCCAGCCGTTCGGAGACGACCAACCCGTGCGTGAGGCCCAGGTGTTCGCGCATGGCGTCGGCGTTCACCCGGAGATCCGCGGTCAGTTCGGCCGTGTCACGGGCCGCCCCGCCGACCAGCCGCAGCAGATCGCGCAGCGGCTCCCACTCGGCGTGCCAGGCCCCGGCCGGCCGCTCGTCCTCGGCGGGCAGTGCCCCGTACAGGGTGGCCGCGAGCAGGGGGGCGCGCCGGGCGGCCGCGGCCACGAGGGTGGCCCGCACCGGGTTCGCCTTGTGCGGCATCGCGGACGAACCGCCGCCGGATCCCTCGGCCAGCTCGGCGATCTCCGTGCGGGAGAGAGTCAGCACGTCGACGGCCGTCTTGCCGAGCGCTCCGGCCGTGAACGCCAGCGCTCCGGCCAGGTCCGCGATCGGTGTGCGCAGCGTGTGCCAGGGCAACACGGGCTCGGCGAGGCCCAGTTCGCGTGCGTACGCGGCGGTCAGGGCCCGGGTGTCGTCCGCGCCGAAGGCGGTGAAGGCGGCCAAGGTTCCTGCGGCGCCGCCCAGTTGGGCGGGCAGGGAGGTCAGTACGGCGTGCAGCCGGTCCCTGGCGTCGAGCACCAGGGACCGCCATCCGGCCGCCTTCAGCCCGAAGGTCGTCGGCACCGCGTGCTGGGTGAGCGTGCGGCCGGGCATGACGGTGTCCCGGTGCTCCGCCGCGAGCCGGGCGAGGTGGCGCCCGGTCCGTTCCAGGTCGTTCAGGACCAGGTCCAGGGTGCGGGCCGCGACGAGCATCGTGGCCGAGTCCAGGATGTCCTGGCTCGTCGCGCCCCGGTGGACGTACGGGCCGAACTCGGCGCCGACGGCGGCCGTCAGGTCCGCGACCAGCGGGATCACCGGATTGCCGCCGCTCCGGGCGCGGAGCGCGATCGAGGTGATGTCGAAGTCCGCGTCACCGGCGGCGAGGGTCACCGCCGTCGCGGCCCCGGCCGGGGCCAGGCCCAGGGACGCCTGGGCCCGGGTCAGCGCGGCCTCCGCGTCGAGCAGGGCCCGCAGATACGCGGTGTCGCTCGTCGCGGTGGACGCCGGTGAGCCCGCCCGGCCGGGAGCGAGCAGACCGGTGTCGTCCACGACGGGGTCGGCGGGTGTCACCGGAACTCCAGGAAGACCGTCTCGCCTTCGCCCTGGAGGCGGATGTCGAAACGGTACGTCCGCATCGCGCCCTCGGCCGCGATCAGCGTGGCGCGCCGCTCGTCCGGCAGCGCGTCGAGCAGCGGATCGCCGCCGTCGGCCAGATAGGCGCGGGTGAACAGATGGTGCGTCAGACCCCGCGCGAACACGCACACCCCGATGTACGGCAGTCCGGTGTTTCCCGGCGGCAGCGTGCGCAGCGCGTAGCGGCCGTCGGCGTCGGTGGCGACCCTGCCGAAGCCGGTGAAGTCGACGCCGTTGCGGCCGAGGAAGCCGCCCGTGGACGGGTCGCGGCGCAGCGATCCGGGAGCGCCGGTGAGCGAGCCGTCGGGCGCGGCCTGCCAGAAGTCGAGCAGGGCGTCGGGGACCGGTGTGCCCGCCCCGTCGAGCACGTGGCCGTGCAGGGTGATCGTGTCGGGGTGGCCCGGGGGCGCGATGTCGCCGCCGCCCGGGAACGGCAGCGCGTGGCCGTAGAAGGGGCCGATGGTGTGCGCGGGGGTGGGGAGCAGCCGCTCGGTCATGCTCATCGGCCTTCCTCGATCCAGGTGGCGGAGGGACCGTCGAGGACGATGTCCCACTCGTAGCCCATGGAGAACTCGGGCCGCGAGAGATCGTGGTTGTACGCGGCGGTCAGCCGGTCGCGGGCCGCCGGGTCCGTCACGGACCGCAGGATCGGGTCGTAGGGGAACAGCGGGTCGCCCGGGAAGTACATCTGGGTCACCAGCCGCTGGGTGAACGCGCTGCCGAAGACGGAGAAGTGGATGTGCGCGGGCCGCCAGGCGTTGGTGTGATTGCCCCAGGGGTACGGTCCCGGCTTGACCGTGGTGAACGTGTACCGCCCCTGATCATCCGTCAGGGTCCGTCCCACGCCGGTGAAGTTGGGGTCGAGCGGGGCCGGGTGCTGCTCGCGCAGATGGGCGTACCGTCCCGCGGCGTTGGCCTGCCAGATCTCGATGAGCTGGCCGCGCACCGGTCGGCCCTCGCGGTCCAGCAGCCTGCCCGAGACGGTGATCCGCTCGCCGATCGGCTCGCCCCGGTGCTGCAGGGTGAGGTCGTTGTCGATCCCGGTGATGTCGGTGACGCCGAAGACCGGGCCCGACAGCTCGACCGTCTCCGGGTCGCCGCCGCTCACGGCGACCAGCGGCTGCTGAGGGTGGCGCAGCCGCGAGCTGCGGTACGGGGGATAGTCGCGCGCGGGGTGGTGCCGCACGGGCGCGCCGCCGGCCACCGCCTTGTCGTACGTGTCCTGGTGATCCTTGATCTCGGCGTCGATGTCCGACTGAGTGAGAGCCATGGCCGACTTCCTAGCGTTCGAGGACGAGGGCGAGGCCCTGGCCCACGCCGATGCAGAGGGTGGCAACTCCGACTCCGCTGCCTTCGCGGGCGAGTTGGTGGGCGACGGTTCCGGCGAGCCGGGCACCGGAGGCGCCGAGGGGGTGGCCGAGGGCGATGGCGCCGCCCCGCGGGTTGAGGATCGCGGGGTCGAACTCGGGCCACTCGGCGAGGCAGCCGAGGACCTGCGCGGCGAACGCCTCGTTCAGCTCCAGCACCGACAGATCGTCAAATCCCTTGCCCGCCTTGGCCAGAGCGCGGTTCACGGCCTCGACGGGGGCGAGTCCGAAGTACTGCGGGTCGGTCGCGGACACGCCCGTCGCGGACACCCGGGCGAGGGGTTCGCGGCCGGTGGCCCGAAGCCCCTCCGCGTCGGTCAGCAGAAGGGCGGCGGCCCCGTCGTTCAGGGGTGAGGCGTTGGCCGCGGTCACCGTGCCCCCTTCCGCGCGGAAGGACGGCTTGAGCCGGGCCATGGCGTCGAGAGACGTGTCGGCGCGGACGCATTCGTCGGCGCCGAACACGAGCGGACCGCCCTTGCGGCCGGGCAGGGACAGGGGAGCGATCTCGGCGTCGAACAGGCCCTCCGCCTGGGCCCGGGCCGCCTTCCGGTGGCCGGCGAGGGCGAACTCGTCCTGCCGCTCGCGGGTGATGCCGTGCTTGTCGGCGATGAGTTCGGCGGACTCGCCGAGGGGGATGGTCCACCGCGGGTCCATCCGCGGGTTGACCATGCGCCAGCCGAGCGTGGTGGAGTACAGCTCGGCGTGCCCGGCCGGGAACGGCCGCTCGCTCTTGGGCAGGACGTAGGGCGCGCGGGTCATCGACTCGACGCCACCGGCCAGGGCGACGGAGGCGTCGCCGAGCGCGATGGCGCGGGCCGCCTGGATGACGGCTTCGAGGCCGGAGGCACACAGCCGGTTGACGGTCACGCCGGGCACCGAGGTGGGCAGTCCGGCCAGGAGGGCGGCCATCCGGCCCACGTTCCGGTTCTCCTCGCCCGCGCCGTTGGCGTTGCCGAAGTACACGTCGTCGATCCGCGCCGGGTCCAGGTCCGGGGTCCGGGCGAGGAGTTCGCGGACGGTGTGGGCCGCCAGGTCGTCCGGGCGGACGGCGGCCAGTGAGCCGCCGTACCTGCCGAAGGGCGTCCGGACGGCGTCGACGATGTAGACGTCCTTCATGACCGGATCCCCTCCGCGACGACGACCTCGGCGGCGGTCTTCGCCGCGATCTCACCGGCCGTGACACCCGGAGCGGTCTCGACCAGCAGCAGCCCGGCGGGGGTGATGTCGAGGACGCCGAGGTCGGTGATGACGCGGTTGACGCACGCCTTCCCGGTGAGCGGCAGCCCGCACTCACGGAGGATCTTGGGCGAGCCGTCCTTGGCGGTGTGGGTCATCACGACGATGACCGTCCGGGCCCCGTGGACGAGGTCCATCGCCCCGCCGATGCCGGTGATCATCTTGCCGGGGACGGCCCAGTTGGCGAGGTCGCCGCCGGCCGACACCTGCATCGCGCCCAGCACCGCGACGTCGATGTGCCCGCCGCGGATCATCCCGAAGGACAGCGCGGAGTCGAAGTACGAGGCGCCCGGCAGGACCGTGACGGTCTCCTTGCCGGCGTTGATGAGGTCGGGGTCGACCTGGTCCTCGGCGGGGTAGGGGCCGGTGCCCAGAATGCCGTTCTCCGACTCCAGGATCACCTCGACGCCGGCGGGGAGGTGGTTGGGGATCAGGGTCGGCAGGCCGATGCCGAGGTTGACGTACTGGCCGTCCTTCAGTTCACGCGCGGCGCGGGCCGCCATCTCTTCCCTGCTCCAGGCCATCACCCGCTCACCGTCCCGTCCGCCGCGGACGCCGAGACCGTCCGCTTCTCGATCATCTTGGCGTCCGCCTGCTCGCGGGTCAGGGCCACGACGCGCTGCACGAAGATGCCGGGCAGGTGCACGGCGTCCGGATCGATCCCGCCCGGCTCCACGAGCTCCTCGACCTCGGCGATCGTCACCCTGCCGGCCATCGCGGCGAGCGGGTTGAAGTTCCGGGAGGACTTGTTGAAGACGAGGTTGCCGTGCCGGTCGCCCTTCGCGGCCCGTACCAGCGCGAAGTCGGTGCGGATGCCGCGCTCCAGCACGTACGCGGTGCCGTCGAACTCGCGCACCTCCTTCGGCGGGGAGGCCAGCGTGACGCCGCCGTGGCCGTCGTACCGCCACGGCAGTCCGCCGTCGGCGACCTGGGTGCCGACCCCGGCGGGCGTGTAGAAGGCGGGGATGCCGGCACCGCCGGCGCGCAGCCGCTCTGCCAGCGTCCCCTGCGGGATCATCTCGACCTCCAGCTCGCCGGCCAGATACTGCCGGGCGAACTCCTTGTTCGCGCCGATGTACGAGCCGGTGACCCGGGCGACGCGTCCGGCGGCGAGCAGGGTCGCGAGCCCGGAGTCCATGGCCCCGCAGTTGTTGGAGACGACCCCGAGTCCCTGGACGCCACGCTCGTGGAGGGCCTCGATCAGCACGTTCGGAACGCCACTGAGGCCGAATCCGCCGACCGCGAGGGTCGCGCCGTCCGGTACATCGGCCACCGCCTCCAGTGCCGTGGCGACCACCTTGTCCATCCGTGAAGCCTCATCTCTCCCGAGTGTCCGGCGCCAAATTAGTCAGGGCACTGAGTAATTCTGCGAGGTGTTCAACACGCTGCCATCCGGACTTCGGTCCGTCAAGACTTCGGATAGGAGCAGCGATGTGAAGGGTCGGCAAGGCCGACAGGGGTGGGACAGCCGCCAGGTAGGGCAGGTATCGTTCAGTGCACCAACGAATTCAGAGCATCGATGAACCCGGAGCGCCCCCGAGACGCGGGGCATCGACGAGACGCTGGGCATCGACGCACACCACCCCGGTGCGGCGCTGTCACCGGCGCGAACCGGACCCGAGGAGCGCACATGGCCGCGGTGGACCTCTCCACCCACCCCGGGCACCTGGCCCGGCGACTCCAGCAGGCGCACTACCTGCTGTGGAACACGATGGTCTCCGAGGAGATCACCTCGCCCCAGTTCGCGGTCCTGAACGCGCTGGTCGCCGAGCCCGGCCTCGACCAGCGCACGGTGGGGGAGCGGGTGGGACTCGACCGGTCCACGATCGCCGAGGTCATCAGCCGGCTCGGGCGCCGCGCGCTGCTGGACAAGGTGCGCGACCCGCAGGACGGACGGCGCTTCCTGCTGCGCCTCACGGACGAGGGGCTGCGCGTCCACCGGAAGCTGACCGTGCGCACCGCGCGCATGAACCAGGTCTTCCTGGCTCCTCTCTCCGCCGAGGAGCAGGATCTCTTCTTCGGCCTCATCCAACGCGTCTCGGACGCCGCCGAGGGGCTCCGCAACCCCGGGGAACCCCTCCGCGCGCAGCACTGAGGGCTGAGGTCCGCCGGAGCGGGGGCCGAACCCGGGGCTGGAGCGGGGGCCGGACCGGGGGCCCGGCCGGCCCGTCCGCCCGCGGGTGCCCACACCCGGGTGCCCGGGGCTCACGCCTTGGCGAGGACCACCCACACCTGCCCCGGGGCGAAGTTCATGGGCGTGCCGTCCGGACTGGTGAACCGCGTGCCGTCGGCCGCCTCGGGACGCGTCCAGTTCGCGTCGAAGGCGCGGCCGTCGCGCAGTACCCGGGCCGTGCCCGAGCCCACCGACTCCGTGAACGGAGTGTTGTTGCCGAGGAAGTCGTGGTACCTCGACGCGCGCACCTTCACGTACTGGATGACCACCGTCGCCGGAGCCACCGAGGTGCCGTCGGTCGTCACCGTCGGCGTGCCGTCCATCGCCACCAGCCAGCGCTCGCGGTCGGCGGACCAGGTGAAGGTGAAGCGGGCCGACGGGAAGCGGACCGTGCGGGAGGCCTCGGGGGTGCCGCCCTCGGGTGCCGCGCCGAAACGGAAGCCCGTGGTCAGCGCGGCGTCGCCGGGCGCGGAGTCCATCAGTCGCCGCGGGCGCAGATACAGATTGTGCGGCGCGGCCTTGCCCGTGCCCCGGTACCAGGCGTCGGGCACCTTCCCCGCCGGCTCGGGATCCAGCGGAGCGTCGTCGATCAGCGGCAGCAGCTTGTGCTGGGCCCCGGAGAAGGCGAGCGTCGGCTCGTGGAACTGTCTCAGCAGTTCGAGATCCGACTCGCGGGCACTGCGCACGGGCCCGACGCTGTCGGGCAGGGTGCTCGCGAAGACCGCCATCAGCCGGCTCAGACCGCCCTCGACCTGCTCCACGTAGACCACGTCCGCCGCGTCGAGCCCCGTCTGGGGGCGGGCGTCGGGCGCGTTGTCGATCTTCACTGCGAGTACCGGGCCGCTGTTCGGGACGCCGGTCCCGCTGTCGCTCGGGCTCTGGCTCGGGGACCGGCTGTCGTCGGCCGTTCCGCCGCCCGAGGTGCAGCCCGTCATCAGTGAGGCCGTGACCGTGACGGCCAGCAGTCCCGCCGTCCATGCGCCGCGCCGCGTCCGAACCGACTCTCGTATGCCCACCGTGCCACCTGTCCCGTGCCATCGATTGTGCGTCCATCAGTTCATCGGTGGCCATACCCGATCGTTTCTGATTGCGCGCGGCGGCTGAGTTGATCGGCTCAGCGGGACGATCCGTGCAGGGTCGAAGAGGGTCGCGGAGGAAGCGGCTCCGTGCGCGGTGCGTCAGCTCCGCGGCCCCAGGATCTCCGCCAGGTCGTAGCCGACCGGCTCCTCCAGTTGTCCGTACGTGCAGCTCTCGGCGGTGCGGTCGGGGCGCCATCGGCGGAAGCGGGCCGTGTGGCGGAACCGTACGCCGTTCTCCATGTGGTCGTAGGCCACCTCGGCCACCCGCTCGGGCCGGACCGGGATCCAGGACTGGTCCTTCTTCGCCGACCACCTGCTCGGCGCCCCCGGCAGCCGGGCCGTCTCGTGCGCCGACTCCTGCGCCCAGGCCGCCCACGGATGCCCGGCCGCGTCCTCCAGCCGCAGGGGCTCCAGCTCTTCCACCAGTTCCGCCCGCCGCTCCATGGTGAACGCGGCGCTCACGCCCACGTGCTGGAGCGTGCCCTCCGTGTCGTACAGGCCGAGCAGCAGCGACCCGACGACCGGTCCGCTCTTGTGGAAGCGGTACCCCGCGACGACGACGTCCGCCGTCCGCTCGTGCTTGATCTTGTACATGGCACGCTCGTCCCGCAGATACGGCAGGGTGAGCGGTTTCGCCATGACCCCGTCGAGCCCCGCCCCCTCGTACCGCTCGAACCACCCCTGCGCCACCTCGCGGTCCGTGGTCGCCGACGCCACGTGCACCGGCGCCGTCACCCTGGACAACGTCTTCACCAGCAGCGCGCGCCGCTCGCTCAGCGGCACGTCGAGCAGCGAGGCGTCGGCCAGTGCCAGCATGTCGAAGGCCACGAACGAGGCGGGGGTCTTCTCGGCCAGCATCCGCACCCGTGAGTCCGCCGGGTGGATCCGCTCCGAGAGCGCGTCGAAGTCGAGCCGCCCGTCCCTGGCGATCACGATCTCCCCGTCCATCACACAGCGCTCCGGCAACCGCTCCCGCAGCGCCTCGACGAGCTCCGGGAAATACCTGGTCAGCGGCTTTCCGGTGCGGCTGTCGATCTCCACCTCGTCGCCGTCGCGGAACACGACGGCCCGGAACCCGTCCCACTTCGCCTCGTAATGCATGTCCGGCGGGATCTTCGCCACCGGCTTGGCGAGCATCGGCTTCACGGGGGGCATCACCGGCAGATCCATACTTCGACTCTAAGAGCCGTCCATGGTGTCCGCCTGTCGCGTCTTCCGCCCGGCGGGGTGCGGCTGTCCTGCGGTTTCGCGTCCGTTTCGCGTCCGGACCGGGAGCCGGGGGTCCCGCCGGAGGCCGAGGCCTCCGGCGGGACGGACGGGGCGGACCTGTCCCGCTTCCTCGCGGCGGGACGGCCGGCCGGGGTCAGCCGAAGTAGTCCGGCTGGGTCTGGACGTTCAGCTCGTCCAGCCGCACCCGCTTGGCGGGGTCCGTGCGCCGGTCACTGATCTTCAGCACGTCGAAGCCCTTGGCGATGTCGTTCGAGTAGATGCGGCCGTTGTAGTAGTACGCCGACCAGGCACCGCCCGTGACCATTCCGGTGGTGGACAGCGGACCGCGCTCGAAGTAGGCGATCTCCTTCGGGTTCGAGGAGTCGGTGAAGTCCCAGACCGAGACGCCGCCTTGGTACCAGGCCTGGACCATCAGGTCCTTGCCCTTGACCGGGATCAGCGAGCCGTTGTGGGCGACGCAGTTCTCGGTGGCCGCCTGGTGACGGGGGATCTTGTAGTAGCTGCGGAAGACCAGCTTGCGCTTGTCGCCCTTGCCGACGATGTCGTAGATGCCGTCCGCGCCGCGGTTCGGGCCGATCTCGGCGTTGCAGGTGGCCGCGCCGCCGCCGCCCAGCTCGTCGGTGAAGACGACCTTGTTCGCCTTCTGGTTGAAGGTCGCCGAGTGCCAGAACGCGAAGTTGACGTTGTCCTGGACCCGGTCGATGACCCTCGGGTTCTCCGGGTCCTCGACGGAGAACAGGATGCCGTCACCCATGCAGGCACCGGCGGCCAGGTCCTTCTCCGGCAGCACGGTGATGTCGTGGCAGCCGGTGGTCTTGGACACGCCCGGGTTGGTGGGCGAGCCCGGGTTGCCGCCGCCGTCCGGGCCCTCGCCCGGGAAGAGGACGGGGAAGTTCACGACCGCCGCCCGCTCGGGGGCCTTGCGCGGCACCTTGATGACGGAGATGCCGTCGTGCGGGGGCTGGCAGTCCGGGTAGGCGGCGTTCGGCGAGTACGAGGAGACGTACACGTAGACGTTCCTGCGCTCGGGCACCAGGGTGTGGGTGTGCGAGCCGCAGGCGGTCTCGACGGCGGCGACGTACTTCGGGTTCCTCTTGTCGCTGATGTCGAAGATCTTCATGCCCTCCCAGGAGGACTTCTCGGTCACGGGCTGCGTGGTGCTGTTGCAACTGCTGTCGCTGCGCGAGGAGTCGGTGGAGAGGAAGAGCAGGTCGCCGGAGACGGAGATGTCGTTCTGCGAGCCCGGGCAGAGCACCTGCGCGACGGTCTTCGGTGCCCCGGGGCCGGCGATGTCGAAGATGCGGAAACCGTCGTAGTTGCCGGCGAAGGCGTACCGGCCCTGGAAGGCCAGGTCCGAGTTGGTGCCCGGCAGCGCGTCCTTGGGGATGTTGGTGAGGTGTTCGATGTTGTCGGAGTGGACGATCTCGTCCTGTCCGGGTATCTCCCCGTCGGCTATCGCCTCGGCCGCCCGAGCCCGTGCCTCCTGCGACACCTGGCGTTCCGCGGCCGGGCCGTCCCCGGGGTCGGGGGTGGCGGCCGCGGGAACGGCCGTCAGGAGTGCCGCGAGGAGTCCGGCACAGGCCGCGACGACACCCAGTCGTCTGTGCCGCGTTCGGGGATGGTTTAACAGGGTCACTGCAACCTCCATTGTCGCCGTTCACGGGGGAACGGTTCACGGTCCCCCGAAGTATCGCCTTCATCATGCACAGATCAAAGATGGGTAATACGTTCGTCATGAATCTCGCCGGTGATCAATGCGAGGATCCATGAGTGTCAGTCAGGTTCGTCAACTCCCCCACACCAGGAGGTCGTTGTGTTCAGAAGCCGGGCACCCCTCGCTGCCGCGCTGCTCGTGCTCGCCCTCGCCGGCTGTGACGCGGACACCGGCGACAGGTCCGCTGCCGGCGGCGGACCTTCGGTGATCGTCCCCGGCGCGCCGGGCGAGGAGAACCGCACGCTCTCCGCCGGCGAGGCGGCAGCGCAGCGCGCCGATGACGACACCCCCAACTCGGCCGACGTGTCGTACGCCCGGATGATGATCCAACATCACACCCAGGCACTGGAGATGACCGGGCTCGTCCCGGACCGCGCCCGGTCGGGGGACCTCGAACGCCTCGCCCTGCGTATCTCCGCGGCCCAAGGCCCCGAGATCGAGGCCATGCGGGGCTGGCTGAAGACACACGGCGAGACGGAGACCGGGGACGCCGGGGGCCACCGGCACACCGGGATGCCGGGAATGGCGACCGAGGCCCAGTTGAAGGAGTTGCGCGCGGCCCGCGGCGCGGACTTCGACGCTCTCTTCCTCACCCTGATGATCACTCACCACGAGGGAGCCGTCACCATGGCCACCGACGTCAAGGCGCAGGGCAACAACCTGCTGATCGAGGAGATGGCCGACGACACGGTGGCCCAGCAGACCAGCGAGATCACCCGCATGCGCGCGATGCTCTAGGGCCGTCGTTCGGATCCTGTCGTTCGGATCCTGTCGTCTGGGTCATGCGGTGGGACGCGGGGCAGGGTACCGATCGGTATCCTCCCCCGAGCGTCCACCGCTCGTCGCTTCTGCGCGGAGCGGGCGTCCGCCCGGTGTGCGGGGCCCGTGAGCTGCGCCTACCGTGGCTCGCATGGGCGATGCGGTGGAACTCGAAGCGGCCGGCAGGAGTGTTCGTCTGTCCAGCCCGGACAAGATCTTCTTCCCGGAGCGCGGGTTCACGAAGCTGGACCTCGCCCAGTACTACCTCGCGGTCGGCGACGGCATCCTGCGCGCCCTCCGCGACCGTCCCACCACGCTGGAGCGCTACCCGGACGGGGTGACCGGCGAGTCCTTCTTCCAGAAGCGGGCGCCCAAGAACATGCCCGACTGGATCCCGACCGCCCGCATCACCTTCCCCAGCGGCCGCGGCGCCGACGAGATGTGCCCCACCGAGCCCGCCGCCGTGCTGTGGGCCGCGCAGTTCGGCACGCTCACCTTCCATCCGTGGCCGGTCCGCCGTGACGACGTCGACCGCCCCGACGAACTGCGCATCGACCTGGACCCGCAGCCCGGCGCGGACTACGCGGACGCGGTACGCGCCGCCCACGAACTGCGCGAGGTCCTGCACGAGTACGGCGGTCTGCGGGGCTGGCCCAAGACCTCCGGGGGCCGCGGACTGCACGTCTTCGTGCCGGTCCGGCCGAGCTGGACCTTCACCCAGGTGCGCCGGGCCGCCATCGCCGTCGGGCGCGAGCTCGAACGCCGTATGCCCGATCAGGTCACCACCGCCTGGTGGAAGGAGGAGCGGGGCGAGAAGATCTTCGTGGACTACAACCAGACCGCTCGCGACCGCACCATGGCCTCCGCCTATTCCGTACGGCCCCGCCCGCACGCCCCGGTCTCCGCTCCGCTGCGCTGGGACGAGGTGCGGGACGCCAGGCCCCGGGACTTCGACCTGGCGACCATGCCGGCGCGCTTCGCCGAACTCGGCGATGTGCACGCCGACATGGACGACCACGCCTTCTCCCTGGAGGCACTGCTGGAACTCGCCGACCGCGACGAGCACGACCACGGCCTCGGCGACCTCCCGTACCCGCCCGACTATCCGAAGATGCCGGGCGAGCCCAAGCGGGTGCAGCCGAGCCGCGCGAAGCACGAGGACGCCGCGCCGCAGGACGAGTGATTCCCCGGGCGGCCCCCGTCCGGGCGGTCGTGCCCGGCTGTTCGGGACCCTCTCCGGCCCGGGCCGGACGGCGCGACTCCCGTGACGGCGGGGCGACTTCGGCCGCCGCGCACGCGAACTCCGTCCGGGCGCCCGCGCCATCGGCCCGCGTGCCATCGGTCCGCGAGTCGACGGCCGCGGGGCGGATGCGGCGGTCGGCCGATCGCACGGGGCTCCGACTCCCGCCCCGACTCCCGCCCCGGGTCGGGGAACGGGCCGGCACTCTCGCCGCCGAGGCGCCCCGCGGCGGGATCGGTTCGAGCCGTTCTCGGTGATCGGGGAGCACTTCCACAGCGCGAGCGGCCACGCGGCTATCCTGATCCGCATCCGCCGAGGAGGTGCCCTGAGGTGACCGAGACAGTGTCGCGCCCCACGCTGGAGGCCGTGGCAGCGCGGGCCGGGGTCTCCCGGGCCACCGTGTCACGAGTCGTGAACGGTGGGGACGGGGTCCGTGAACCGCTCGTCGAGCGCGTGCGCCGGGCCGTCGAGGAACTCGGGTACGTTCCGAACCAGGCCGCCCGCAGCCTCGTCACCCGGCGCCACGACGCGGTCGCCGTCGTGATCGCCGAGCCGGAGACCAGGGTCTTCGCCGACCCCTTCTTCGCACTCCAGCTCCGCGGCATCAGCAAGGAACTGACAGCCAACGACTCCCAGCTCGTCCTGCTGCTCACGGAAGGCCGCGACGACCACGCCCGCGTCGCCCGCTATCTCGCCGGCGGCCACGTCGACGGCGCGCTCGTCTTCTCGCTGCACCTCGACGACCCGCTGCCGGGCCTGATCCACGGCGCGGGTGTGCCGACCGTGTTCGGCGGACGGCCCGGCTGGGGCGACGGCGTCCGCGAAGCCGTCTACGTCGACTGCGACAACCGCGGCGGAGCCCGCCAGGCCGTTCGCCACCTGATCGGACTCGGGCGGACGCGCATCGCCCACATCACCGGGGCCCTCGACCAGACGTCCGCGGTCGACCGGCTCGACGGCTTCCGGGACGTCATGGCCGACGCCGATCCGGCGCTCGTCGCGCAGGGCGACTTCACCCCCGCCGGCGGCGAACGCGCGATGCGGGAACTGCTGGAGCGCCGCCCCGACGTGGACGCGGTGTTCGTGGCGAACGACCTGTCGGCGCTCGGCGCGCTGCGCGTGCTGCGCGAGCACGGGCGCCGGGTGCCCGAGGACGTGGCCGTGATCGGCTTCGACGACATGCTGCCGATCGCCGAACAGGCGGATCCACCCCTGACGACGGTGCGTCAGGACATAGAGGAGATGGGCCGGTTGATGGCCCGGCTGCTGATCCGCGGGCTGGAGGGCAGGGCGGCCGGGGACACGGCGCCCGAGGCCTCCGGAGTGGTCCTGCCGACGACGCTGGTGCGACGGGCCTCGGCGTAGGACCGGAGCACCCTCGGCACGGGGCTGACGGGCTTCGGCCCCGCGCGGGTCCGCCCGCCGGGGGCGTCAGCTCTGCTGAGGTGCGCTCTTGATCACCGCGAGACGCGCCCCGTACGGATCGGCGAGCTTGGCGATGCGGCCGACGCCCTCCATGTCCGTGGCGGGCATACGGACCGTACCGCCGAGTTCCCCGGCCTTGGCGACCACGGCGTCCGCGTCGGGGACCTCGATGTACGGCAGCCAGTACGCGCCGGTCCTCGCCTCGACCGGGTCGTCGGCGAGCGGGACGAGGCCGCCGAACATGTCCTCCTCCTCGGTGTCCGCCGGGTTGACGCAGGTGTAGGTCCCGCCCGGGAACTGGGCCGACGTCGTCTGCCACCCGAAGACGGAGTTGTAGAACCCGGCGGCCGCCGCGATGTCCGGTGTGCAGAGCTCGACCCAGCACAGGGAACCCGGGTCGCCGGCCATGCCCAGGCCCTTGGTCCGGCCGGGCTGCCATACGCCGAAGACCACGCCCGCCTGATCGGCGAGCATCGCCATGTGTCCCTCGCCCATCACGTCCATGGGCGGCATGAGCACCGTGCCCTTGTGCTGTTCGACCACCTTGGCGGTGGCTTCGGCGTCGGCGGTCTGGAAGTAGACGTTCCAGGACGGCGGGCCCTGCTCGGCGGTGATCTGCATGCCCCCGGCCACGGTCTTGCCGTCGGCCTGGAAGAAGCCGTAGCCACCGGCGTCCGGCCCCGCCGATTGGAACCGCCAGCCGAAGAGGCCTCCGTAGAAGGCGATGGCGCCCTCGATGTCGGTGGTACCGACATCCAGCCAGTTCGGGGAGCCGTTGACGAACCTGGTGGTGAGCATGATTGCCCTCCTTCGAGGGGTCCCGTTGCCTTTGGTGCCGAGTCTTCCACCGCCCACTGACAATCGCCGTGGAGACGCGCGAACCACCCGGATCGGCGGTGCCCGTCACTTAAGGTGTCCGACGGGCTTCGTCCTGTCGCCGGGTCCTCCCGCGCGCCGCCGTGCCCGAGGCCTCCCGCGGGGCCATCATCGAGGCCGCCGGGAGCCTTGGTACGTCGCGTTGATCCCGCGTTGATCGAACGTTTTTCGCCGTCGGGCAGGCTCTTGGCCATGTACTCGGTAACCATCACTCCGTCCGACCTCGCCTGGCAGGAGCAGGCGTTGTGTGCGCAGACGGGGGCGGACTTCTTCTTTCCCGAGCCGGGCAGCTCGGTGCGCGAGGCGAAGCGCATCTGCGGGATGTGCGAGATGCGTCCCGCGTGCCTCGACTACGCGCTGAGCAACGACGAACGTTTCGGCGTGTGGGGCGGACTCTCCGAGAAGGAGCGTCTCGGCCTGCGACGCGCCCTGGAGTGACACGAGCCCCCGCGCGGCGTCGGCCGCGCGGGGGCTCGGAGATCGGGTCCCGGGACGCCCGTGGACGCGCCGGGGAGAGCGGCGCCCCGAAGGCCGGGGCGGCCGTACTCGCGGGAGGGGCTACGCCGTGGCGCGGGCCGCCATCCGGGCCTTGCGGGCGGCGAGCTTCTCGTCGAACTTCGAGGCCTCGGCGTCGAGGCCGCCCATGAAGTAGCCGAGCTCCTCCTGCGCCTTGAGGCCCTCGGGGCCGAGGCCGCCGATCTCCAGGACCTTGAGGTGACGCAGCACCGGCTGGAGCACGTCGTCGTGGTGGATGCGCATGTTGTAGACCTCGCCGATGGCCATCTGCGCGGCCATGCGCTCGAAGCCGGGCATGCCGTGACCGGGCATCCGGAAGTTGACGACGACGTCGCGGCAGGCCTGCATGGTCAGGTCGGGGGCGAGCTCGAACGCGGCCTTCAGGAGGTTGCGGTAGAAGACCATGTGCAGGTTCTCGTCGGTCGCGATGCGCGACAGCATGCGGTCGCAGACCGGGTCGCCCGACTGGTGACCGGTGTTGCGGTGCGAGATGCGGGTCGCCAGCTCCTGGAACGCGACGTACGCGACCGAGTGCAGCATCGAGTGGCGGTTGTCCGACTCGAAGCCCTCGCTCATGTGCTGCATCCGGAACGCTTCGAGCTTGTCCGGGTCCACCGCGCGCGAGGCGAGCAGGTAGTCGCGCATCACGATGCCGTGCCGGCCCTCCTCCGCCGTCCAGCGGTGCACCCAGGTGCCCCAGGCGCCGTCACGGCCGAAGAGGGACGCGATCTCGTGGTGGTAGCTCGGGAGGTTGTCCTCGGTGAGCAGGTTGACGACGAGCGCGATCCGGCCGATCTCGGTGACCTTGGACTGCTCCTTGTCCCAGGCCTCGCCGTCCTCGAAGAGGCCGGGGAAGTTACGGGCGTCGCTGAAGGGCACGTACTCGTGCGGCATCCAGTCCTTGGCCACCTTCAGGTGGCGATTCAGCTCGGTCTCGACGACTTCCTCCAGCGCGTACAGCAGGCGAGCGTCGGTCCAGGCTGCTGCCGGGCTGCCGAGGTCGGGGGAAGTGATCGTCACGGGTGCTCCAGGGAGGGACGGGACAACGAGCGGAAAACCAAACCTACGGCATCGTAGGCTACGTCTCCGTAGGTTACGACTCCGTAGGTTAAGGAGCCTGTAAAGGTCTCTGACCAGCGGTGTTACAGGCGCGGACACCCCTCTTCCCGGCGCACACCGGAGAGGCCCGGGGGCGTCGGGGGCCCGGGGCCGTACGGATGGTTCGCTCACTCGGTCAGACGTACAGCTCCCGGAGCCGCACCGAGAGACATGTCACACAGCCCTCGAGCTTCTCGAACTCGCCGATGTCCACCACGACCGGTTCGTGGCCGAGGCCGGCGAGCAGTTCGGCGGTCTTCGGGGCGGACGACGCCATCAGCAGCTTGCCGCCGCCCAGGAGCACCACGTGCGCCCCGGACTCCTCCGGCACCGCCAGGAAGCGCGGGAACAGGGAGGGGGTGTCCACGAGCGGCTCGTACCCGATCACCGTCCCGTCGGGCAGCGCGGTGACCGCCGACTTCAGATGCAGCACCTTGCTGACGGGAACGGCGACGACCCGTGCCCCGAGCGGTTCGAAGACCGCGCGCAACTGCTGGATGCCCGCCGCGTTCGTCCGGCCGCCGCGGCCCGCGTAGATGGTGTCGCCCACCTTCAGGATGTCGCCCCCGTCGAGAGTGCCCGGATCCCGGATCCGGTTCACCGAGCAGCCGAGGCGCGTCACGGCCTCCTCCACCCCCGGGGTCTCGGCGCGGCGGGACCCGGCGCCCGGGCGGGCGATGAGGGCGACGTTGCGGAAGACGACGACGGCGTCCTCGACGAACACCGAGTCCGGACAGTCCTCGGCCGGGTCCACCTCCACGGTCTCCCAGCCGTGCGTACGCAGTGCCCCGGTGTACGCCTCCCACTGCTCGACCGCGAGACCGACGTCCACCGCCGTGCGTTCCACGTGCGTCACCAGCCCCTCGGCGAGGCGGGGGCCGGGCCTGCGTACGAGCGCTTTCTGACGGGGCACGGGCGGGTCTCCGAATCGGCTGGGGGTGTCGGCGCGACATCATGCAGCGTGGTTCGCGCGCAAAAGCCCCGGCCCGACGCCGGGCGCGCCGCCCACCCCCGACGCTAGGCCGCCTCCGCTCCCCGCACTATGAGGAATACCCGACAGTTTCCGGAGCGATTTCTTTCAGTTCTCCTCCTTCCAGCAGCAGCCGTCGCGTGATGCCGATCGACTTCAGGAACGGCATGTCGTGGCTGGCGACGATCAGGGCCCCTTCGTACGACTCCAGGGCCGTGGTGAGCCGGCGGACGCTCGCCATGTCGAGGTTGTTCGTCGGCTCGTCGAGCAACAGGAGCTGCGGGGCGGGGTCGGCCAGCATCAGGGCCGCGAGCGCCGCGCGGAAGCGTTCGCCGCCGGAGAGCGTCGCCGCCTGCTGGTCGGCCTTCGCCCCCTTGAACAGGAAGCGGGCGAGACGGGCCCGGATCCGGTTGTCGGTGGCGGCCGGTGCGTACCGGGCCACGTTCTCGGCCACGCTCAGATCGTCGTCCAGGACGTCGAGCCGCTGTGGCAGGAAGCGCAGGGGCACATGGGCGAGCGCCTCCCCGGACACGGGGTCCAGCTCCCCGGCGATCGTGCGCAGGAGTGTCGTCTTGCCCGCTCCGTTGCGCCCGACGATCGCGACGCGTTCGGGTCCGCGAAGATCGAACACGCCGTTCACCCGCGAGCCGTGCTGCAGCTCCAGCCGGTCGAGGGTGAGGACGGTGCGCCCCGGCGGTACGGCCGTGTACGGCAGGTCGATCCGGATCAGATCGTCGTCGCGTACGGCCTCCACCGCCTCGTCGAGACGCTCCTTCGCCTCGCTGAGCCTGCCCTCGTGCAGGAGCCGGTGCTTGCCCGCGGACTCCTGGGCCGACCGCTTGCGCGCTCCCATGACGATCTTCGGCTCACGCTTCTGCTCGGCCATCTTCTGCCCGTACCGCCTGCGCCGGGCCAACTTGACCTGAGCGTCGATCAGTTCGCGCTTCTGTTTCTTCAGATCGGACTCGGCGACGCGCACCATGCGCTCCGCCGCCTCCTGTTCGGCGGCGAGCGCCTCCTCGTACGCGGAGAAGTTCCCGCCGTACCAGCCGACCTCGCCGGAGTGCAGATCGGCGATCTGGTCGGCCAGGTCGAGGAGTTCGCGGTCGTGACTGACCACGACCATGACCCCGGACCAGGCCTCCACGGCCGCGTACAGCCGTCGTCGCGCGTACAGGTCGAGGTTGTTGGTGGGCTCGTCGAGCAGGAGGACGTCGGGCCGGCGCAGCAGGAGCGCGGCCAGTCGCAGCAGCACCGACTCGCCACCGGACACCTCACCGACCGTGCGGTCCAGGTCGATGTGCCCGAGGCCGAGTTCGCCGAGGGTCGCGCGGGCCCGCTCCTCGACGTCCCAGTCGTCGCCGACGACGTCGAAGTGCTCCTCGGACACGTCACCCGCCTCGATCGCGTGCAGGGCGGCGCGGACCGCGCGGATGCCGAGTGCCTCGTCGACCCGCAGCGCGGTGTCGAGGGTGACGTTCTGCGGCAGATGACCGACCTCGCCCGCGACCCGGACGGAGCCGTCGGCCGGGGTGAGTTCTCCGGCGATCAGCTTCAACAGGGTTGATTTGCCCGATCCGTTGACGCCGACGAGTCCGGTGACACCCGGTCCGAAGGCGACCTGGAGACCGTCGAAGACGTCGGTGCCGTCGGGCCAGGCGAAGGACAGGGAGGAGCAGGTGATGGAGGTGGGGAACGTTGACATGAGGGCCTCGCGATTGCTGGATGCGGTCGGGGGTACGCGTACGGGACACCGCGAGGCGACGACGATCCGGTTCGGAGGAGAGCGAGAGGAAGGCTCCGCACCCAAGGACGGCTCGAACACCGAGGTCGCACGCTGCGCACACACGGGTCCGACAGGACCGGACGTGTGTGACGCGGTGTCTCAGACCTCAGACGAGCAACGTCCTTCTCCATTCGACGGCAACAGAACCGCTTTACACCGTAGGGGCGGCCCCGAGGGCTGTCAAAGGATTAACGCGCCCCACCGACGAACCGAGGAGACCTCGTGCCGAACGGCCCGCTCTCGTTGCCCGCCCGGCTCTACCTCCTGGCGTGGGACACCACGAAACGGAGCATCACCGGGTCCACCCACCTCCACCACCTGGTGCGCGCCGGTGCCCTCACCGAACTCGCCCAGCGCGGCCTCCTCGTCGACGACGACGGCATCGTCACCCCCGTCGACGCCGACTCCCGGACCGGGGACGTCGTTCTCGACGGACTCCTGGAACTCGTGTCGGAGTCCCTGCCCCGCGGGTGGAAGCCGTGGGTCACCTCACGGGCCCGGGTCACCCTGGACGCCGTCCGCGCCCAGCTCGCCGCCGACGGATATCTGCGCGCGGAGCGCAAGCGGGTGTTCGGGATCTTCCCGTCCGTCGAGTACGAGCTGGACCGGGTGCCCGTGGTGGAGGCCCTGCGCGGGCAGGCGCGCGAGGTGCTGGAGGGACCGGTGCCCGTCGCCGACGTCGGTGACCGCGACGCGGCCCTCGTCGCCCTGGCCACCGCGGCCGAGCTCCGCACCTTCGCCTCGCCCAAGGAGCGGGCGCTCCACAGGGCCCGCATCGACGAGCTCACCGAACGCGGCGGAGCGGCGGCTCCCGCCCTGAGGAAGGTCATCCAGGACGTCCGTACGGCGGTGGTCGTGGCGGCGGCGACGGCTTCCGCCAAGGCGGCCACGGCGACCACCACGGCGAACTGAGCCGGCGCGGCCGAGGCGTGCCCCGGGGAGCGCGGGTTCCCGGGGCGTCGTGCCGCCCGGCAAGGAGTCACCGTCGAGAGGCGGCCGGACGCCCCGCGACGGGGACCCCTTGAGGCGCGTCCCCGCGACGGGGACCCGTTCGGGCGTGCCGCCCGGCAGCGGGATCCGGAGGCGTGGTGCCGTCCGGCGGGAGGTCCCAGGACGGCGGCGCGCCCTCACGTACACGTCGGTTTCCTGCCAGCTCCCTCCGTGCCGGCCGTGCTTGGGTTGCCCCATGACCCGTACCGAGCGACTCCGCGACTCCGCCCTCGCCTTCCGCGCCCTGCACGTGCCCGGCCGCCCCCTCGTCCTGGCGAACGCCTGGGACGCGGTGAGCGCGCGGATCGTCGAGGAGGAAGGCGCCGCGGCGGTGGCGACGACCAGCGCGGGCCTCGCCTGGGCCCTGGGCACGGCGGACGGCGACCGGCTGGACAGGGACGACTCGCTCGCGGCCGTCGCGCGGATCGCCTCGGTGGTCCGGGTACCGGTCAGCGCGGACATCGAGAGCGGGTACGCGCCCGACGCCCAGGGCGTGGGGGACACCGGCCGCGCGGTGCTCGCGGCGGGCGCGGTGGGCGTGAACATCGAGGACGCCCTCTACGGGGAGGGAGCCGGCCCGCTGCGGCCGCGGGCGGAGCAGGCGGAGCGCATCGCGGCGGTCCGCGCGGCCGCCGACGCGGCGGAGGTGCCCCTGTTCGTCAACGCCCGCGTCGACACGTTCCTGTGCGGCGCGGGCGGGGTGGAGGAGACCCTGGAGAGGGCCGCCGCCTTCCTGGCCGCGGGCGCCGACGGCGTCTTCGTGCCCGGAACCGTCGATCCGGCGACCGTGAAGGCACTCGTCGAGGGCATCGAGGGCCCGGTGAACATCCTGGTGGGCCCCGGGGCGCCGTCCGTGGACGAGCTGGCCGCACTCGGCGTGGCCCGGATCAGCGCGGGGTCGAGCATCGCGGCGGCCGCGCACGGCCTGGTCCGGCGCGCCGCGCGGGAGCTGCTGGGCGAGGGGACCTGCGAGACCCTGACCGGCGGGTTCGACTACGCCGGACTCAACGCCCTGATGGGGCGCACCGGCTGACCGCACCCGCGCCGCTTCAGCAGGTGCCCCGCATGAGCTCCTCCAGATCGCGGTCCAGGTCCACCTGGAGGTGCTCCAGACCGACCGGCACCAGCTCGGTGGTCTGCTGGAGGAAGTTCCGCACCTCACCCGAGCGCACATGGACCACGGCGGTGCCCTCGGGAGCGTGGAACTCCAGCACGGTGCGGTCGAAGCCGTACGGCCGCACCCGCACGTCGCCGTGTCCCACCGGGTCCTCGAGGCCCGACACGAGCAGTTCGCGGGCGAAGGTCCAGCAGACCTCGATGCCTTCGAGCGTGGCGGGGGCCGGGAAGGTCATGCGGACGGCGAACGGGTCGGTCCGGTCGTAGTGGAGCGTGGCCGGAATGCTCGGCATCCGCGGCGCGGCGGCGACGAGGCGGGCCTCTACGGGCTGCTCGATGACGGTGGACAACGCCTTGCTCCCTTGTGACGGCTGGACGAACTCCGGGCGGATGAAGCCGGTCAATTGAAGAGACGGAAGAATGACCCGGCGCGTGCACCTCTGACCCGAGTGACCTCTGTCACCGAGGTGATGCACCGAGAGATCCACTTTCTCCGATCCGGGTGATCCTTTCCGTTTCGCACTCACCCGACACCGAAGAGGACACCCCGGCGGCCTCCCAGGTTCCCGCCGGAGGCCATCTGGACGCGATCGGGGGAGTGCACTAGCTTCCCCCGCCATGAGGGCCTTGGGGAAGACGCGACGCACGAGGCGAACGGCAGGCACGGGACCGGCGGTGGCCGCACTCGCCGCGGCGCTCGTGGTGGCGGCACCGGCGGTGGCGGCACCGGCACAGGCGCACGGCACGGTACGGACCCCGCACTGGGCGCTCAAGGACAGCGGCACGGACGCGCGCCTGCGGGGGCTGTCGGCCGTCAGTAGGGACACCGCGTGGGCGGCCGGTTCGAAGGGCACCGTGCTGCGCACCACCGACGGCGGCGCACTCTGGCGGAACGTGTCGCCGCCCGGCGCCGCGGACCTGGAGTTCCGCGACATCGAGGCGTTCGACGCGCGGCGTGCCGTGGTCCTGGCCATCGGCGAGGGCGATGCCTCCCGCGTCTACCGGACCGAGGACGGCGGTGCCACCTGGACCGAGTCCTTCCGCAACACCGACCCCAAGGCCTTCTACGACTGCCTCACCTTCCTCGACCGGCGGCACGGCCTGGCGATGAGCGACCCGGTGGACGGCAGGTTCCGCATCCTGTCGACCGGCGACGGCGGCCGCTCCTGGAAGGTGCTGCCGAGCGACGGGATGCCCGCCGCGCTGGACGGCGAGGCGGGCTTCGCCGCGAGCGGTCAGTGTCTGGTCGGTTCGGGGCCCCGCGACGTGTGGCTGGCCACGGGAGGGGGCGCACGCGCGCGTGTGCTGCACTCCGCGGACCGCGGACTGACCTGGACCGCCACCGACACCCCGGTCCCCGCGGGCGATCCGGCGCGCGGTGTCTTCGCCCTCGCCTTCCGTGACCGCGTCCACGGAATCGCGGTCGGCGGCGACTACCGCGCCGACCAGGCCTCGCCGAGGGCCGCGGCGCTCACCCCCGACGGCGGCCGCAGCTGGACCACCGCGGACCGGCCCCCGCCCGCCTACCGCTCCGGCGTCACCTGGCTGCCGCACAGCCGCACCGCCGCGCTCGCGGTCGGCCCCACCGGCACCGACCTGACCACCGACGGCGGGCGCACCTGGCGCACCCTCGACACCGGCTCGTACGACACCGTGGACTGCGCCCCGGACCTGGGCTGCTGGGCCTCCGGCGAGAAGGGACGGGTCGCGCGGCTGGAGCGCTGAGGCGCGGGGAGGGCCCGCGGCCGAGGGGCTCTCGTGACAGCGCTCCGGGCCCGGTGCCGTCTTCGTGGCCACCGAGCCGGCCCTGGGGCGGCTTCGTGGACCGGCGCCGCCGACGGCCGGAACGCGTCCGGCGGGACCTTCCCCGCGCGAGGCGCCCCACGCGGTCCCGGACGCGGCCCGGCCCGTAGGCTCGTCCGCATCATGACGATCGTGAGGATTCCCGCGGGCTGGCCCGTCACCGAGGAACAAGCCCGCGCCGTGCAGGACGAGTTGCGCGAGCGCGTGGTGCTCGACGAGCCGGGCCCGCCGCCCGGCACCGGCCGGGTGACGGGCGTCGACGTCGCCTACGACGACGAGCGGGACGTGGTGGTCGCGGCGGCCGTCGTCCTCGACGCGGCGACCCTCGACGTCGTGGCGGAGGCCACCGCCGTAGGCCGGGTCTCCTTCCCGTACGTCCCCGGACTGCTCGCCTTCCGCGAGATCCCGACCGTCCTGGCCGCGCTGGAGGCCCTGCCCTGCCCGCCCGGCCTGGTCGTCTGCGACGGATACGGACGCGCCCACCCGCGCCGTTTCGGCCTCGCCAGTCACCTCGGCGTCCTCACCGGGCTCCCCACGATCGGGGTCGCCAAGAACCCGTTCACCTTCTCCTACGAGGAGCCGGGCGTCCGGCGCGGCAGCGCCTCACCGCTGCTCGCGGGCACCGAGGAGGTGGGCCGCGCCGTGCGCACCCAGGACGGGATCAAGCCCGTGTTCGTGTCCGTCGGCCACCGTGTGGACCTCGGCAACGCCTGCGCCCACACCCTCGCGCTCACCCCGAAGTACCGCCTGCCGGAGTCCACCCGCCGGGCGGACTCCCTGTGCCGCACGGCTCTGCGACAGGCGACTTCCTGACTCCACGCGCCCGTCGCCCCGGGCCACCTGCCCCGGCGGACGCGGGTTCCTCCAGCTGTCTGCCGCGGTCCTAGCGGCGGCCCAGGAACTCGGCGATCCGCGTGAACCCGTCGGCGCCGTGGCCCAGGTCGATGGCTCGCCGGACCACGGCCTCGGCCGCGCGCATCACGCCCGCGTCGATGCCGTGCGCCTCGGAGGTGTGGACGATGTGCGCCATGGAGGACACGGCCGAGGTGATCGGGTTGCCCTCACCGGGGTAGTCACCGTTGTCGGCCTCCTGCGCGGTCGCTTCGAAGATCGGCGGGAGGATGTCGCCGATGCCCTTGGCGAACGGTGCCAGTTCCCGCGCGGTGATGCCTTCGGCCCGCGCCACCGCCAGCGCGTGCGCGTAGCCCGCCATCGCGGTCCAGAAGATGTCGAGCAGCGCGATGTCGTACGCCGCCGCCCGGCCGATCTCCTCGCCGAGGTGGGTGTGGGTGCCGCCCAGCGCCTGGAGGACGGGCCGGTGCTCCCTGTAGAGCTCCTCCGGGCCGCTGTGGATGAACACCGCGGCGGGCGTTCCGATGGTCGTGGCCGGCGTCATGACCGCGCCGTCCAGGTAGCGGACACCGTGCTCGGCCGCCCACGCCGCGGTGTCCCGGGCCCGGCCCGGGGTGTCGGCGCTCAGATTGACCACCGTGCGCCCCTTGAGCGCGCCCGTGACCGCCTCTCGCCGCAGAACGGCGTCCACCGCGTCGTAGTTCACCACGCAGACCACGGTCACCCCGCTGGCCGCGACCGCTTCCTCGGCCGACGGGGAGCCGGCGGCGCCCCGCGCGACCAGCTCTCGGTCCCGGCCCGGTGTCCGGTTCCAGACCGTGGTGCGCAGGCCGGCGTCCAGGAACGCGCCCGCCAGGGATCGGCCCATCGGCCCCAGGCCGAGGACGGTGACGGTGACGGTGACGGCAGACTGTTCAGTGCGTAAGGACATGGCTCGACTCCCGTAGAAATATTGGCGATCCGTACTGAAATGAAGGGGATGGCGATGACGCGCAGTCGTGCTCAGGACCCGAATGTCTGTGGGGTGACCGCCGCGATCGCGGTGATCGACGGAAAGTGGAAGACGGTTCTGCTCTGGCTGCTGGAATCCGGTCCCCACCGTCCGGGCGAGCTGCTGCGTCGGCTGCCGGGCCTCAGCGAGAAGGTGCTGACCCAGGCGCTCCGGGAGATGGAGGCCGACGGACTGGTGCACCGGGAGGTGTACGACGTACTTCCGTTGAAGACCGTGTACTCCTTGACGGAGTTCGGCCGAGAACTCTCCGAGGCGCTGGCTCCCCTCTCCGACTGGGGCCACCGTCGTCTGGAGAAGCTCACCGAGGCTCAGTCGGCCTCATGACGCATCACCCCGCCATCCGCGTCCCACCGTGTTCTTGCGACCTCCGGCCGCTCCACCAGGGTCGCCCGGCCGAGGCCCCTCGCCAAGTACCCACAAAAAGGTGGCCACCGCGGGGCGGATCTCCGGTGCACGCGGCGAGCGGCGGCGACACGCCCCGGGGCGGGGTGCGACCCGGACGACTCCGCCCGGGACGGCGACAGGGCGGCGAGGTACGGGACGGTGACAGAGCGGCTAGGTACGGGACGGGCGCTCCAGCAGATGGTTTCCCCCGGCTCGCCGCGCCTGTCGGCCCGCCTGCGCTCCTGAGTACGGCTTCTGAGTACCCGTACGGATGTACGGCCGCGCCGCGACCGGCAGGCTGATCCGCATGACGACACATCAGGCCCCGAAGCCCTCCGCCGAACCCGCGCGGCCCGTCGGGCGGGCGGTGACGGCCGCGCTGGCCCTCGCCGTTCCGGCCGGCCTGGCCTGGACGGCCGGGATGATCTACACGGTGATCGCCTGGGCGTCGTGAGGACCGGGCGGCCCTCACGAACGCACCGGGCGGACGTCAGCGGCTAGCGCACCGCCGCCACCCGGAAGGTGATCCCCGCCGCGACGAGCCGTTCCAGCAGCGCGTCGCCCATGGCCACCACGGGCGTGACCTGACCGGACGTCTTCGGCAACTCGTCGAGGGCCAGGGACAGGGCGGACTCGGCGAGCATCTTCGCGGTCTCCCCGTAGCCGGGGTCGCCTCCCGACACCTCGGTGAACACACGCAGGCCGCCGCCCTCGCCCACGAACCGCACCGAGAACCAGCTCTTGGCACGGCGTGCGGCGCTCGGCCCCTCGCCGGGCTTGAGCCGGTCGGACAGCCAGCGGCGCGCCGGCGGAAGCTGGGCCGCGGCGAAGAGCGCGCTCACCCCGGCGACTCCGCCGAGGGCGATGGGCAGCCGCTCGACGGCCGCGTAGTGGCGGTAACGGAAGTCCGGCCCGTACCGCGCCAGGGCCCGCGCCGAGCGCTGCACCACCTGGGCGTCGATCGTGGGCAGCGGCAGGGCCCACGCCCCGACCTCGGGGGCGAACCGCGGCGCTCCCAGCGGGGCCTCGACCCGCCGGCCCATCAGGCGCGGTTCGTGGTGCCTGCGCTCCCGCGCCGCGGCGAGCATGTGCCGGCCGCGAGCGAACTGGTTGAGTGCCGAGGCGAACGTGCCGCCCGAGAACATCGCCTGGGAGCGGACGAATCCCTCCACCCTCAGCGGCACGTCCTCCGGGAGCTGCCGCACGGTGAAGTAGACGCCCAGGTCGTGCGGAATCGAGTCGAAGCCGCAGGCGTGCACGAGCCGCGCGCCCGTCTCCCGCGCGCGTGCGTCGTGCCGCACGTACATCAGGTCCACGAACTCGGGCTCGCCGGTCAGGTCCAGGTAGTCGGTGCCGGCGTCCGCGCAGGCGGCCACCAGCTCCTCCCCGTAGGTGATGTACGGCCCCACGGTCGAGGCCACCACGCGCGCCTGCCGGGCGAGTTCGCCCACCGAGTCCGGGTCGGTCACATCCGCCCGCAGCACACCGGGCGCGCCGCCGAGCCGCTCCCGCAGCCGTTCCAGTTTCTCGGCACTGCGCCCGGCGATCGCCCACCGCAGTCCCTCGGGCGCGTGGGCGGCCAGATACTCCGCGGTGAGCTCCCCGACGAACCCCGTGGCTCCGAAGAGCACGATGTCGTACGCGCGGTCCGGCTCGTTCACCCTGCTCATGACACCCTCCACCCCTGTGGGCTGCGCTCGAACGTGCGGTCCGCGCCACGTCGTGCGCGAAGCGCCGTTGTCGGTGGCTGAGGCTAGCGTGAGGTACGAACAGTCGGACGACGAGGTCGCACGAACAGGCCGGAGGATGCCGTGACCGTGTCGAAAAACGCGCTGAAAAAGTGGCAGAAGGTGCGTGGGTTCGCGCTCGGCCTGCCCGGTGCGTCGGAGGAGTTCCCCTGGGGCGAGACGGTCGCGAAGGTCAACAAGAAGGTTTTCGTCTTCCTCGGTCTCGACGACGGCAGTTACCCGCTCGGCGTCACGGTCAAGCTCAAGGACGAGGCGGCGCACGCCCACGCGCTCACCTCGCCGGGTGCGCAGCCCGCCGGATACGGCCTGGGCAAGGCCGGCTGGGTGCGGGTGCCCCTGGAGGAGCAGGGGGCCCCGGCGGCGGAACTGCTGTGCGACTGGGTCGAGGAGAGCTATCGCGTCATAGCACCCAAAAGGCTGATCGCGGAGCTGGACGGGCGCTGATCGCGATGCCCGGGCCGACGGGGCGGCGACACCGGTCCCGGTCCCGGAGCCGCTCCCGATCCCGGAATTTAACTAAGCGCTTGCTCGCCAAGGGCTTGCCCGGAGTGGAACACGTTCTTAACATCACTGATGTCACATCAGTGGTGTCACAGTGCTGGGGGCTTGATGACAGCGGCAGGAACGCCGGGGCACGGTCCCCTCGCCGGGGTGCGCGTGGTCGAGCTGGCGGGCATCGGTCCCGGCCCGTTCGCCGCCATGCTGCTGGCCGACCTCGGAGCGGACGTCGTCCGGGTGGACCGGCCCGGCGGCCCCGGGCTCGGGGTCGACCCGGCCCACGACATCACCAACCGCAACAAGCGGTCCGTGATCATCGACCTCAAGGCCGAGGACGGCGCGTCCCGCGTCCTCGACCTGGCCGAACGGGCCGACATCCTGATCGAGGGCTACCGCCCCGGCGTGGCCGAGCGGCTCGGCGTGGGCCCCGAGGACTGCCGGGCCCGCAACCCGGCGCTCGTCTACGGCCGGATGACGGGATGGGGCCAGGAAGGCCCGCTCGCCCAGCGCGCCGGGCACGACATCGCCTACATCGCGCTCACCGGCACCCTCGGGATGATCGGCGACCCGGACAGGCCGCCGGCGGTCCCCGCGAACCTCCTCGGCGACTACGCGGGCGGCTCGCTCTACCTCGTCGTCGGCCTCCTCGCCGCCCTGCACCACGCGCGGGCGACCGGCACCGGCCAGACCGTGGACGCTGCCATCGTCGACGGCACCGCGCACCTCTCGACGATGATCCACGGCATGATCGCCGCGGGCGGCTGGCAGGACCGGCGCGCCGCCAACCTCCTCGACGGCGGGTGCCCCTACTACGGCACCTACGAGACCGCCGACGGCCGGCACATGGCCGTCGGCCCCCTGGAGCAGCGGTTCTACGACCGGTTCGTCGACCTGCTCGGTATCCCCGAACTCGGTCCCGCCCACAAGGACCCGGCGCGCTGGGAGGAACTGCGCACGGCGGTCGCCGACCGCTTCAGGACCCGTACGAGAGACGAGTGGACCGCCGTCTTCGAGGACACCGACGCGTGCGTGGCACCGGTCCTGTCCCTGCGCGAGGCGCCCGGACATCCGCATCTCGCCGCCCGGGGCACGTTCGTGGACCACGGAGGCATCACCCAGCCCGCCCCCGCTCCGCGCTTCTCGGCCACCCCCACCTCGGTCCGCGGCGGACCCGCTCTGCCGGGCGCGGGCACGGCGGACGTGGCCCGTGACTGGGACGTACCCCGGCTGACGAAGGACGGCGGCTGATGGGCTCGCGACGGCCGCTAGTGCCGCGGCAGGCAACGTTCGCCCCGTCGCGACGCCCGGCACGCTCCCCCAAGCTCTCCGAGCAGGGGGCACCCCCACTCGCCGCACCGGCCGAAAGCCCAAGTACATCCAGTACGAGGACTTCCGGCCGGCACACCGAGAGCACGCTCCCCCAAGCGCTCGGCTTCGCTCGAGCAGGGGGGACCCCCATGACGCCGCTCCTTGACGGGCAAACGTTGCCTGCCGCGGCACTAGCTCCCGGCCGGGGCCCGGCCCCCGCACGCGCCTGCGCGAGCCCCGGCACCGCCCTCCACGCAGGTTTCCGTACGCACTCCAGGAAGGCGCTTCCCGCATGAAGCGGCAGATCTTCACCGCCGAGCACGACGCGTTCCGCGAGACCGTGCGCACCTTCCTCGCCAAGGAGGTGCTGCCCCACTACGAGCAGTGGGAGAAGGACGGCATCGTCTCCCGCGACGCCTGGCGGGCGGCCGGGAAGCAGGGCCTGCTCGGACTCGCCGTGCCCGAGGAGTACGGAGGCGGCGGGAACACCGACTTCCGCTACAGCGCCGTGCTCGCCGAGGAGTTCACGCGCGCGGGAGCGGCCGGTCTGGCCCTCGGACTGCACAACGACATCATCGGTCCGTATCTGACGGACCTCGCCACCGAGGAGCAGAAGCGGCGCTGGCTGCCCGGCTTCTGCGACGGCTCGATCATCACCGCGATCGCGATGACCGAGCCCGGCGCCGGCTCCGACCTCCAGGGCATCAAGACGCACGCCGAGGACAAGGGCGACCACTTCCTGCTCAACGGCTCCAAGACCTTCATCTCCAACGGCATCCTCGCCGACCTGGTGATCGTGGTCGCGAAGACCACCCCCGAGGGCGGTGCGCGCGGACTGTCGCTGCTCGTCGTCGAGCGGGGCACGGAGGGCTTCGAGCGCGGCCGCAACCTCGACAAGATCGGCCAGAAGTCGCAGGACACCGCGGAGTTGTTCTTCAACGACGTCCGCGTGCCCAAGGAGAACCTGCTCGGCGAGCTCAACGGCGCGTTCGTCCACCTGATGACGAACCTCGCGCAGGAGCGCATGGGCATCGCCGTCGCCGCCATCGCCGGGGCCGAACACCTGCTGGAGATCACCACCCGGTACGTGAAGGAGCGCGAGGCGTTCGGGCGGCCGCTCGCGAAACTCCAGCACATCCGCTTCGAGATAGCCGAGATGGCCACCGAGTGCGCCGTCACCCGCACCTTCCTCGACCGCTGCATCGTCGACCACTCGGACGGCGAACTCGACGCGGTGCACGCCTCCATGGCGAAGTGGTGGGCCACCGAACTGCAGAAGCGGGTCGCCGACCGGTGCCTCCAACTGCACGGCGGCTACGGCTACATGACGGAGTACCGGGTCGCACGGGCCTTCACCGACGGACGCATCCAGACCATCTACGGCGGGACGACCGAGATCATGAAGGAGATCATCGGCCGCTCCCTGCTCGGCTAAACCCTCCTCGAAAGGCTTACCAGTGAGCACCGAAGCGTACGTGTACGACGCGATCCGCACCCCGCGCGGACGCGGCAAGCAGAACGGCTCCCTGCACGGAACCAAGCCCATCGACCTCGTCGTCGGGCTCATCCACGAGGTGCAGCGCCGCTTCCCGGGCCTCGACCCGGCCGCCGTCGACGACATCGTGCTCGGTGTCGTCGGCCCGGTCGGCGACCAGGGCTCCGACATCGCCCGGATCGCGGCCATCGCCGCCGGACTGCCCGACACGGTGGCCGGCGTCCAGGAGAACCGCTTCTGCGCCTCGGGCCTCGAAGCCGTCAACATGGCCGCGATGAAGGTCCGTTCGGGCTGGGAGGACCTCGTCCTCGCGGGCGGCGTCGAGTCGATGTCACGGGTGCCGATGGCCTCGGACGGCGGCGCCTGGTTCGCCGACCCGATGACCAACCTGGCCACCAACTTCGTGCCGCAGGGCATCGGCGCCGACCTCATCGCCACCATCGAGGGCTTCTCCCGCCGCGACGTCGACGAGTACGCGGCCCTCTCCCAGGAGCGTGCCGCCGCGGCCGTGAAGGACGGCCGCTTCGAGCGGTCGGTCGTCCCCGTCAAGGACCGCGCCGGTCTCACCGTCCTCGACCACGACGAGTTCCTGCGCCCCGGCACCACCGCCGACTCGCTGGCGAAGCTGAAGCCGTCGTTCGCCGACATCGGTGAGCTGGGCGGCTTCGACGCGGTGGCGCTGCAGAAGTACCACTGGGTCGAGAAGATCGACCACGTCCACCACGCGGGCAACTCCTCCGGCATCGTGGACGGCGCCTCGCTGGTCGCCATCGGCTCCAAGGAGGTCGGCGAGCGCTACGGCCTGACCCCCCGCGCGCGGATCGTCTCCGCCGCCGTGTCCGGCTCCGAGCCCACCATCATGCTCACCGGCCCCGCCCCCGCCGCCCGCAAGGCGCTCGCCAAGGCCGGCCTGACCATCGACGACATCGACCTCGTCGAGATCAACGAGGCCTTCGCGGCCGTCGTCCTGCGCTTCGTGAAGGACATGGGCCTGTCGCTGGACAAGGTCAACGTCAACGGCGGCGCCATCGCGCTGGGCCACCCCCTCGGCGCCACCGGCGCGATGATCCTCGGCACCCTCGTCGACGAACTGGAGCGCCAGGACAAGCGCTACGGCCTCGCCACCCTGTGCGTGGGCGGCGGCATGGGCATCGCCACGATCGTCGAACGCGTCTGACCTTCCCAACGGATCAAGGATCTACGGAGCATCCCCTGATGAGCACTGAGCCCACCACCATCCGCTGGGAACAGGACGAGACCGGCGTCGTCACCCTCGTCCTCGACGACCCCAACCAGTCCGCCAACACCATGAACGCGGCCTTCCGCGCCTCCCTCGCCGCGATCACCGACCGGCTGGAGGCCGAGAAGGACTCGATCCGGGGCGTCGTCTTCACCTCCGCCAAGAAGACCTTCTTCGCGGGCGGCGACCTGCGCGACCTCATCCGCGTCACGCCCGAGACCGCCCAGGACCTCTTCGACGGCGGCCTCGCCATCAAGCGCAACCTGCGCCGCATCGAGACCCTGGGCAAGCCGGTCGTCGCCGCGATCAACGGCGCGGCCCTGGGCGGCGGCTTCGAGCTCGCCCTCGCCTGCCACCACCGGGTCGCCCTCGACACCTCCGGCACCAAGATCGGCTGTCCCGAGGTCACGCTCGGCCTGCTCCCCGGAGGCGGCGGAGTCGTCCGCACCGTACGGCTGCTGGGCATCGCCGACGCCCTGCTGAAGGTCCTCCTCCAGGGCACGCAGTACAACGCGACGCGCGCCCAGGAGAACGGTCTCGTCCACGAGGTGGCCGCCACCCCCGAGGAACTGCTCGCCAAGGCCCGCGCCTTCATCGACGCCAACCCCGAGTCGCAGCAGCCCTGGGACAAGCCCGGCTACCGCATCCCCGGCGGCACCCCGTCGAACCCGAAGTTCGCGGCCAACCTGCCCGCCTTCCCGGCCAGCCTGCGCAAGCAGACCAACGGTGCCCCCTACCCGGCCCCGCGCAACATCCTCGCGGCCGCCGTCGAGGGCTCCCAGGTCGACTTCGAGACGGCCCAGGTCATCGAGGCCCGTTACTTCGTCGAGCTGGCCGCGGGCCAGACCTCGAAGAACATGATCCAGGCCTTCTTCTTCGACCTCCAGGCCGTCAACTCCGGCGCCAACCGACCCAAGGGCATCGAGCCCCGCCCGGTCCGCAGGGTCGCCGTCCTCGGCGCCGGGATGATGGGCGCGGGCATCGCCTACTCCTGCGCCCTCGCGGGCATCGACGTCGTCCTCAAGGACGTCTCGGCCGACGCGGCGGACAGGGGCAAGGCGTACTCCGAGAAGCTCTGCGCCAAGGCGGTCTCGCGGGGTCGTACGACCCAGGAGAAGGCCGACGCGCTGCTCGCCCGCATCACGCCCACCGCCGACCCGAACGACCTCGCGGGCTGCGACGCGGTCATCGAGGCGGTCTTCGAGGACACCGCGCTCAAGCACAAGGTGTTCCAGGAGATCCAGAACATCGTCGAGCCCGACGCCCTGCTCTGCTCCAACACCTCCACCCTGCCGATCACCGCCCTCGCCGAAGGCGTCGAGCGGCAGGAGGACTTCATCGGGCTGCACTTCTTCTCGCCCGTCGACAAGATGCCGCTGGTGGAAATCATCAAGGGCGAGCGCACCGGCGACGAGACGCTGGCCCGCGCCTTCGACCTGGTCCGCCAGATCAGGAAGACCCCGATCGTCGTCAACGACTCGCGCGGCTTCTTCACCTCCCGCGTCATCGGCCACTTCATCAACGAGGGCGTGGCGATGGTCGGCGAGGGCGTCGAGCCCGCCTCCGTCGAACAGGCCGCCGCCCAGGCCGGGTACCCGGCCAAGGTCCTCTCCCTCATGGACGAGCTGACGCTCACCCTGCCGCGCAAGATCCGCAAGGAGTCGAAGCAGGCCGTCGAGGAGGCGGGCGGCACCTGGGAGACCCACCCGGCCGAGGCCGTCATCGACCGCATGGTCGACGAGTTCGGGCGCCCCGGACGCAGCGGCGGCGCGGGCTTCTACGAGTACGGCGAGGACGGCAAGCGCGGTCTGCTCTGGCCCGGTCTGCGCGAGCACTTCACCAAGCCGGGGCACGAGATCCCGTTCGAGGACATGCAGGAGCGCATGCTCTTCTCCGAGGCGCTGGACACCGTCCGGCTCCTGGAGGAAGGCGTCCTGACCTCCGTCGCCGACGCCAACATCGGCTCCATCCTCGGCATCGGCTTCCCGGGCTGGACCGGCGGCGTCCTGCAGTACATCAACGGCTACGAGGGCGGGACCGGTACCGGACCGGCCGCGTTCGTGGCCCGCGCCCGGGAGCTCGCCGAGCGCTACGGCGACCGTTTCCTCCCGCCGGCGCTGCTCGTCGAGAAGGCGGAGAAGGGCGAGCGTTTCACCGACGCGGCCTGATCCGTGCGGCCTGCGCCGGGTGCGGCCTGCGCCGGGTGCGGCCTGCGCCGGGCCGCACCCCGGCCCGGGCCGCACCCCGGCACACACGGGACCTGGGGACACACCGCACCACGGCCCGCGGCACACCCGGGCACACGTCGCCCGGCACACGTCGCCTCCGGGCACCCGCCCCGAGGCGGCGTGTCGCTGAGTGGTACGAGGGACTTGCTCCACGGGGGCGGGCACCGGACGCTGACCGGCGAACCGGTACCCGCCGACGCCGAGGAGCCCCCATGGGCCGCCGCCCCGCCCTCGCCCTGCTGGACATCCTGCGCGGCGAGGGCGTGGACCGTGTCTTCGGCAACCCCGGCACCACCGAACTGCCCTTCCTGGCCGCCCTCGCGGAGGCCGAGGACGCGCCGGAGTACGTCCTCGGCGTCCACGAGGGCGCCGTCGTCTCCATGGCCGACGGCTACGCCCGCGCGACCCGGCGGCCCGCCTTCGTCAGCCTGCACATCGCCGCAGGACTCGCCAACGGGCTCATCGGCCTGCTCAACGCCCGCCGCTCCCGCACCCCGCTCGTGGTGATGGCGGGCCAGCAGGACCGCCGCCACCTCCAGCAGGACCCGATGCTGTCGGGCGACCTCGTCGGGCTGGCCCGCCCCGCCGTCAAGGCGGCCATCGACGTCCAGCACGCCCGCGACCTGCCGCTCGCGGTGCGCCGGGCTTTCGCTCTCGCGGTACGGCCGCCCGCCGGACCGGTGTTCCTGTCCGTGCCGATGGACCTGCTCGCGGAGGACACCGAGGTCGAGATCCCGCGGCGCACACCCGTGCCGCGCGCCGGCCCGGCCGCCGGTCTGGACCGTGCCGCCGTCCTGCTCGGCCGAGCGGCCCGCCCCGTCGTCGTGGCCGGTGACGGCGTGGGCCGCGACGACGCCCTCGCGTCGCTCGTGCGCGTCGCCGAGACCTGCGGCGCGCCCGTCCACCACCAGCCGATGGCCGACTGCCTCGACTTCCCGACGACCCATCCGCTGTACGCGGGCATGCTGCTCCCGCGCCACGAGGCCATCAGGGACGCGCTCGCGCCGTACGACACCGTTCTGATCGCCGGGGCGCACGCGTTCACCCCGCACCACTACACCGCGGGACCCCCGCTGCCCCCGGGCCTCACCGTCGTCCAGCTCGACACCGATCCGGACGAGATCGGCCGCAACTTCGCCGCCGACCTCGGCCTGGTCGGTGCCCTCGCCCCCTCTCTCGACCGGCTGGCCGACCGGCTGCGCGACCAGGTGCCCGCCCACACGGCCAAGGCCCGGGTGCTGCGCGCCGGCGAGCGGCACGCGGCCGAACGAAGCCGTACGGAGGCTGCCGCCCGCGCCGCGTACTCAAGGGCGCCGCTCGCACCCCGGGCCGCCGCCCACGCCGTGGCGCACGGACTGCCACCCGGCGCTGTGGTGGTCGAAGAGGCCATCACCGTCGGCCTGTTGCTGCGCCGGCTGATCCGCCTGGACCGTCCCGGAAGCTACACCCACACCGTCGGCGGCGGACTCGGCTGGGGGACCGGGGCCGCCGTCGGCCGGGCCCTGGCCGAGCCGGGGCGGCCCGTGGTCGCCGTGCTCGGGGACGGCTGCGCCCTGTTCGGCCTGCAAGCCCTGTGGAGCGCGGAACGCTCCGCGGTACCCGTGCTGTTCGTCGTGATGAGCAACGGCGCCTACCGCACCCTTCAGGACACCTACGAGGCCATGGGCGGCCGAGGTCCCTGTCCCGGGACGGACCTCGGCGCGCTCGACTTCACCCGGGCGGCCGGGTTCTTCGGGATCGACGCCGTCAGGGCCGACAGCGCGGACCATCTGCGCGACCTCGTCGCGGGTGCGGGCGACCTGGTCCGCCCGATGCTCGTCGACGTACCGTTGAGATGACCGGCGACGGGCCCGGACATCTCCGCGAGGAAGCCGAGTTGACCGCCGCCTGCCGCCTGCCGCCTGCCGCCTGCGGAGGCGATCGGGATACCGCTTGCGTCACGGTCGGCGACGCACGGTGACCCGTCCCTTGTCATCCGGCGCCGCGCGCCCGACCATCGGTCCATGACGGAGGCCGCGGTCCCGAAGTCGGTGCTCGCGCGGGGTGCGGCGTTGCTGCGCGCCTGCGGGGAGTCCGCGGACGCGCTGAGCCTCGCCGAACTGGCGCAGCGCACCGGGCTGCCCAAGCCGAGCGCGCACCGGCTGAGCGGCGAACTGGTCAGGCTGGGACTCCTGGAACGCACCGGCGAGGGCCGCTACCGCATCGGCCTCGCCCTCTTCGTCCTCGGTCAGTCGGCGCCCTCCGCACGGGAGTTGCGCGACGTGGCCCTGCCCTACCTCGGCGATCTGCACGAGGAGACCCGCGAGAACGTGCACCTCGCCGTGCCGGACGGGCCCGACACCCTCTTCCTGGAGAAGATCACCGGCCGACGGGCCACCCCGATCGTCTCGCGCACCGGCGGCCGACTGCCCGCGCACTGCACGGCCACCGGCAAGATCTTCCTCGCGCACGACCCCCGGCCACCGCACCGGACCCTGCCCCGCCTGACCCCGCGCACCCTCGTCCTGCCGGGCCAGCTCGCCCGCGACCTCGCCGCGACACGGGCCCGCGGCTACGGCGTCAACCTGGAGGAGGCCGAGATCGGTGTCTCCGCCGTCGCGGCCCCCGTCTACGAACGGGGCCCCGGGGGACCGCGTCCGATCGCCGCGCTCTCGGTCACCGGCGGCACCCGCCGCCTGGACATGGACCGGGTCGGCGCACGGGTCTGCGCCGCGGCCCGCGCCCTGACGCGCGCCCTGTCCGCGTGACCGGCCCGGCGCCGCACCGCGCGGACCGTGCCCGGCATCGCGCGGACCGCCCTCAACGCCGCGCGGTCCGCGTCACCCCCGACTGCATCGCCACCGCCAGCGCGTGTTCCGTGAGCTGTCCGCCGTGCACCTCGCCCACGAGCCGCCCCCGGACGAACACCAGCACCCGGTCGCACAGTTCGGCCAGTTCCGCCGGGTCGGTGGAGGCCGTCAGCACGGCCGCCCCCGACGCCGCCAACTCACCGATGATCCGGTGCATCTCGGCGCGTACGCCGATGTCCACACCCCGGGTCGGATCGTCGAGGACGACGATCCGCGGCTCGACGGCGAGCCACTTGGCGAAGACGACCTTCTGCTGATTGCCGCCGGACAACCGGGCCACGATGTCGTCCGGGGCGCCCCGCAGCCGCAACCGGTCGGTCAGGGCCGACGTGCTCCGGATCAGCCGGGCGCGCGAGGGCAGCGTTCCGCCGCGCCCCAGGCTCAGCCGGCTCACCGCGGTGACGTTCTCCCAGACCGTACGCCCGGTCATCAGCCCGTAGCGCTTGCGGTCGCCGGGTACGAAGGCCACGCCCGCGCGCACCGCCGCCCGCAGGGACCGCGGCAGTCCCCGCCCGCCCACGTCGACGCGCCCGGCGGAGATCCCCGTACGGCCGCACACCACCTCCAGCGCGGTGAGATGGCCCGCGCCCTGGAGCCCGGCCACCCCCACCACCTCGCCGTCCCGGACGGTGAACGTGACGTCGGTGAGCCGCCCCGGCACGCTCACCCCGGACAGCACCACCGGCGGGGGCCCGTCCCCGGCCACACGTGAACGCCGTACGGGCAGGGGCGGGGCGCCACCGAGCATGGCCGTCACCAGTTCCGGCACGTCGACGTCGGCCCGGTGGACCCCGGCCAGCGCGACCCGTCCGTCCCGCAGCACCGTGACGCGCTGCGCGAAGCGCATGACCTCCTCCAGGAAGTGGGTGACGTACAGGACGGCGATCCCCCGTGCCGTCAGCGCCCGCAGTACGTGTTCCAGGCGGTCCACCGCGGCGGCGGGCAGCGCCGAGGTCGGTTCGTCGAGCACCAGCACCTGGGGGTGCCGCAGCAGTGCTCGGGCGATCTCGGTCAACTGCCGGTCGGCCAGAGTGAGTTCGGCGAGCGGTGTGCCGGGGTCGATGTCGAGGCCGAGTTCGGCGAGCACCGGCCGGGCCGCGCGGTCCATCGCGCGCCGGTCGAGCAGGCCGAACCGGCGCGGGGGAAGGTCGGGGTAGAGGTTCTCGCGGACGGTGAGGTCGGGGAAGAGGCTCAACTCCTGCGACACGACGGCGATTCCGCCCGAGCGCGTCTCGCGCGCCGCGCGTACCGTGCCCTCGTCCGGTGTCGACGTGCCGGACAGGATGCCCACCAGCGTCGACTTGCCGGCGCCGTTCTCGCCGACCAGCGCGTGCACCTCGCCGCCGCGCAGACCGATACCCACGCCGTCCAGGGCTCTGACCCCGCCGTAGGACTTGACCAGGCCGTACGCCGTCAGCAGCTCGCCGTCACCCATGTCAGCGCGCGTCCTTCAGCGGCTTCAGCCGGGCCTTCTGATCGCCCAGCAGCTTGTCGACGGTCGGCTTGTACCAGTCGTAGGCGGCCTTCGCGGACTTCTGGCGCGCGATGATCTCGTCCACGTCGGACCGGTCGACCACTCCGCCGGGGGACAGGAACCAGCCCTCGGGGAGTTCGCCGTCGTGGTCGCGTACCGCTTCGATCAGTATCGACGTGGACAGGTAGCCCTTGAGGAAGTGCTGGGGGTCGATGGTGACGAAGTTCGAACCGTCCTTGACCGCTTCGAGGGTCTTCGGGTCGACGTCGAAGCCCGCGGTGAGCCAGTCGCCGTGCTCGGCCTTCTTGATCTTCGCGAGGTTGTAGCTGTCGGCGTCGCCGACACCGAGGAAGGCGAGCGCCTTCGGGTGCGCGTTGACCTGCGCCGACCAGGCGCTGTAGTTCTGTCCCGGATCGCTGTACGTCTGGAACGGGCCGAGGATCTCGACGCCGGGGGCCTGCTTCCTGAAGGTGTCCGCGATGCCCTTCGCCCGGTTGTCCAGCACCGGCGTGCCGGGGTTGGGCACGCCGATCACGATCTGGCCCGTGGGATCCTCGCCCAGCCGTTCGAGAGCCTCCGTCGCCATCGACTCGCCCAGCGCGTAGTTGTCGTTGCCCACGTAGAAGCCGATCTTGCTGCCTTCGGTCGGCGAGGTGTCCAGGGCGACGATCGGGATGCCCTGGTCGACGGCCCGGGCGGCGGGGCGGGTGAAGAGCGGCGGGTCCAGGTTCTCCAGGACGATGCCGTCCTTGGCCCGGGCGGTCAGGTTCTGGAAGAGCTGCACCTCGGCGGGTCCGTCCGTGTTGGGCGGCCCGACCGCCTTGAAGTTCACGCCGCCGTGGTGGCTCGCGGCGCTCTGGGCGCCGAGGACCATCTCGTGGGCGAAGTTCAGGCTGATGTTGGCCACGGCGATGCCCATGTCGAGGCGGCCGCCGCTGCCGTCGGAGCCGCTGCCGGCGCCACATCCCGCGGTGGCGAGCAGAGCCAGCGCGGCGGGCACGGCGAGCAACGTACGCGATCGGGGGTGCATCACGGCCTCCAAGCGGATCCGGACGGGCTCTGAAGTCCGGAAGGGGGACCTCCGGACGGGTGCGGGGTACTGCGCTCGGGACCTCAGCGTCGGCGGCGGCCGGTTCTGCGCAGCGTGCTGTCCGCCGCGACCGCGACGAGGATCACGCCGCCGGTCGCGAACGACGTCCAGTTGATGGGTACTTCGAAGAAGACGAGTCCGGAGGCCACCACGGCCAGGATCATCGCCCCGGCGACCGCGCCGACCACCGAACCGCGCCCGCCGGCCAGCGGGGTGCCGCCGATGATGCAGGCGGCGATGGCCTGCAGTTCGTAGCCCTGGCCGAGCGTCGGGTCGCCGGCCCCGTAGAACGCGAGCGCGAGTGCCGCCGCGCAGGCCGTGGTCAGTCCGGACAGGGCGAGCGCCTGCACCCGGGTGCGGACCACCGGGATCCCGCTGAACTCGGCGGCCTCGGGGTTGGATCCGATCGCCCGCACCCGGGCCCCGTAACGCGTCCGGGTCAGCACGACCGTCAGGACGACGACCACGCCGAGCAGGACCCACAGCGCGAACGGCACCCCCGCCGCGTCACCGCCGGCCAGGGTGAAGAAGGAGTCGCCGAGCGGCAGGTCGGTGATCTGCTTTCCGTCGGCGAGCGCGAGTCCGACCCCGCGGTAGAGCATCAGCGTGCCGAGCGTCACGATGAACGAGGGCAGCGCGAGCAGTGTGGTGACCAGCGCGTTGAAGACGCCGAGGACGACGCCGGCGGCCAGCATCACGGGGACCGCCAGCCAGGGCGGCGTACCGTCGCGCACCAGCAGCGCTCCGACGACCAGGCACAACGCGTAGGTGCCGCCCACCGACAGATCGACCTCCCGCATGGCCAGCGCGAAGACCATCCCGCAGGCCATCAGCGAGATGTAGACGGAGTTGTGCGCGGTGGTGAGCAGGTTGTCGGCGGCGAGGAAGTCCGGGTAGGGGACGCCGATCGCCGCGACCAGCAGTGCGAGCACGACGAGCACCCCCAGCTCGTCGCGCACCAGCCGGCGCGACAGCCTGGCCGGCCACCGTCGCCCGCCGTCCTGTTCGCGGGCGTGCTCGGCGTCGTCCACGGCATGCTCGGTCTTGGCCATCGGGCACGGCTCCCGTACGTACGGCTGACGCTGGGCGGGTCGCCCCGCAGCGTGGGCCCGGCGAACGCCCGCGGCAACAGGGCCGTTCCGGCGAGTGGAATGTGCTCTTGCCGGGTTCCGGACGGCTGGCCACACTCGGCGCATGGAGACACGTACCGCACTGGTGACCGGAGCGGCGCAGGGCCTCGGACAGGAATTCGCCGTCGCGCTCGCCGGGCGCGGCCACCGGGTCGCGGGCCTCGACCTGGTCCCGCAGCCCGAGACGGCGGAACGCGTGCCGGACTACGTGGAGTTGATCGCCGACGTGACCGACGAGGCGCAGATCGCGTCGGCGCTCGACCTCGTCATCGAGCGGTTCGGCACCCTGCACGTGCTGGTCAACAACGCCGGTGTGTACCCGGAGTCGGCCTTCGAGGACACCACGCCCGAGGAGTGGCGGCGGGTCATGCGCGTCAACCTGGAGGCGCCGTTCCTGATGGCCCGTGCCGTACTGCCGCATATGAAGGCGGCGGGCTGGGGCCGGATCGTGAACATCACGTCCGCGGCCGTGCTCACGGCACCGCCCACGATGGTCGCGTACGTCTCCTCGAAGGCCGGACTGATCGGCCTCACCCGGACGTTGGCGTCCGCGCTCGGACCGTACGGCATCACCGTCAACGCGATAGCGCCGAGCATGGTGCGGACCGCCACCGCCGAACGGACCGTGGGCGCGGACGGCGGCTTCGAGCGTGTCCTCGCCCGACAGGCCGTCCCGCGCACCCAGGAGCCGTGCGACCTCGTCTCGACCCTCCTGTACGTGGTCGACGGGGGCAGCGGCTTCCTCACCGGCCAGACCCTCAACGTGGCAGGCGGATCGGCCTACTTGTGAGTGCCGGCACCGTCGGGCGGGCCCGGCCGGGCCCCGGCCTCCGGTGGGAGAGACGGCCCCGGATCAGGACTCCTTGAGCCATTCCCGCAACTCGTCCTTCAGGGAACGCTGGAACGCGGTCAGCAGTGCCTGCACCACCAGCGGCTGCATGTGCGCCGACAGCGACTTCACGGCCGCCACGGACTCCTGTTCGCCCACGGCGTTGCGCAGCAGGCCGGACAGCGCGTGGGCCGCCGCGCGCGCGTGCTCCAGCAGGACGGTCCGCGCGGCGAGGATCGTCTCGTCCGCGATCGGTACGTCCAGGAGCTCCAGGCCGAGCTTCAGCAGCCCGGGGTCCAGCCGGACCGGATCCCCCGTCCCGTCGACGACGCCCATCGCGGCGAGCCGCTCCAGGTCCGCGTCACGAAGCGGCCGCCCGGCCCGCCGATCCAGTTCCTCCCTGGTGACGTCCTCCATCGCGTCGGGTGCCCAGGAGGCCACCACGGCACGGTGGATGGCGAGGTCGTGCGCGCTCAGACCGGGCGGCAGCTGCGTCAGATGCCGTTCGATCGCGGCCAGTGTCATGCCCTGGTGCTGCAACTCCTCGATGAGCGCGAGCCGGGCCAGATGCTCCTGGCTGTAGCGGCCCACCCGGCGGGGGCCGATGACGGGCGGCGGCAGCAGGCCCCTGGCGCTGTAGAAGCGGACCGTGCGGACCGTCACGCCCGCCCGCGCGGCCAGTTCGTCGACCGTGAGAGCCGGCTCCTCGGTGTCCGTCGTCATGGCAGGTCCTCGCCTCTCGCGTCGTGCGGCGCGCGCCCAGGGTGACGGGTGACGGCGCGGTGCAACAGTATTGCTGTCCCACCAGTGTTGTGAAAGCGCCTGTCCAGGAGCGACGCGGGTCATGGCCCTTGACCGCCAGGAAGGAAGCAGCGGTGCCGGAAGGGCGTGGTCACCCGTTGAGCAGGTTCACCGAACCCGGCCCTACGTACGGTGAAGAGGTGTGCCGGCCATCGTCAGTGCACCGTTACATATCCCTCTGTCCACTGGTCTTCGTCGATCACGGCCTCTTCGATGTAGAAGCAGTTGGGTTCGTCGGCGAACCCGGGAAGGGTACGGGCGCGCTCGATGCGTTCTTGTGCCAGCTCGCGGCTCGAATAGACGCCGAGGTGTTTGACGTCGTCTCCGTCTTCTTCATCGGCCCAGAAGTCATCGGGATCCGCGAAGTGCCGAATCATTCCGTCCTCCTCGGCCTTGTGATGCACGTGCGACAGCAGGTAGACCTTGCCGGACTCGTCCATATCGTTTCGCAGACTTTCTTGTATTTCGATGGGAAAAAGACGGGCGCCTGTGGATGACGCGCGGGCAGTCGGCGCGAACCCGGGCCACCCGACGGCCGGACACGCGGGCCGGCCGTCCGGTGCGACTGATCGTCGCACAGGCCGTTTCAGTTCCTGGAAAGGTACTTACTGGCCTTGTCGCAGACCGACTTGGGCCGGCCACGTCGGTTGACGGACATCGTCAACCGACGTGGCCGTCGGCCGCCTCGTCGGGGATCCTGAAGAGGTGACGTTGAGGATCGACATCGGCGGACTGCCGTCCGAGCGGCTGCGGTTCGCCGCCTCCCCGCTGGCCGAGCTGACCGCGATGCTGCACGTGCTGGCCCAGCCCGGCCATCATCCGCAGCTCGCCGACTGGGCCGGGGACGTCTGGGCCGGGCTGCGGCCGGAGCTGGCCGAGCGGTTGCGGGAGGCGGACTTCCTCTGGCGTTCCTCACAGGCCGACTTCCTGGTCCCCGCCCGCCCTCGGCCCACCCTCGCCGAGGAGTTGGACGACGTGGACCGGATCGACGACGAAAGGTATGTGACCGCCGCGCTCGTCACCACGTGCGGCAGCAACCGCGTCCACTTCGGCGCGCCGTCGCCGCTCACCGACGCGACCGCGCGGGAGCGGGCCCTGGACCTGGCCCAGGCCCGCGGCGCGCGGCAGGAGGCTTTCGCGGAACGGCTGCTCGCCGACCCGGCCGCGGTGCGGGCGCGGGTGCGCCACACTCTCGAGCGGTGCGGCGAGGCCTTCTTCGACGCCGCCTGGGCGGACGTCGCCGTGCGACTGGCCACCGACCTGCGCGTGAAGAACGACCTGCTGAAGCGCCAGGGCATCGCGGCGGCACTCGCATCGGTCTCCAGCGCGGTCACCCTGTCCCCGGACGGTGACCACATCGTCGTCGACAAGCTGCAGGACAAGTCGACCGCCGCCCACGGCACCGGGGTCACCTTCATCCCCAGTGTCTTCGGCCGCCCGCACCTGGTGGCGGTCCACGCGCCCGGGTGGCAGCCGGTGGTGCAGTACCCCGTGGCCGAGCCGGGCCCGTCGGAGCCGGTATCGCTGGAAACGGTCTCACTGCGGCTGGAGGCACTGGCGCATCCGGTACGGCTGCGGCTGCTGCGTACCCTGGCCCGCGGTCCGCACACCACCCGTGAACTCGCCCACGCCTGGGAACTCTCACCCCCGGAGATCTCCCGCCACCTCGCCGTCCTGCGCCGCGCGGGCCTGCTCACGGCCCGGCGGCAGGGTCGTTACGTTCGCTACACCCTGAACCCGACCGATCTGACAGCGCTGGGCACCGACCTCCTGGCGGCCGTACTGCGCTGACCGGACCCCGGCCGGCGCCGTCCGGGGGGAGGGGGAGGAGCCGATTCAACCCCGTACGGGACGACGACTTCGGCCTGGGCGCCGCCCGGTTCGTCCAGGCCGAGCCGTACGCGCGGGTGGCGAACCGAGTGGCGAACCAGGTGGGCCGGCGGGGGCATGGAAGCCGCTTGCGGAAGTTTCTGCAATTCCTTGCGGTGATCGTCGGGGGCTGGTTGACTCGCTGCTCGCGTCCGAGAGGGAGAGCCATGAGCCGCGAGACCGACGTCCTCGTCCTGGGCGGTGCGGGTGTGGACACCATCGTCCACGTCCCCGAACTGCCGTTGCCCTACGCCGACAGCTACATGATCCGTCCAGGCATCGAGACCCGCGCCGGGCAGACCGGAGACTTCGTCGCACTGGGCCTGCACGCCCTCGGCCTGCGCACGCACCACCTCGACCTGCTCGGCGACGACCCCGAGGGCGACCTCGTGCGGGCCCTGCACCGCGACCGGGGCATCGCGCTCACCGAGATCCCCCAGCCCGCGGGCACCAAGCGCGCGGTCAATCTCGTCGGCCCCGACGGGCGCAGGCTGTCCCTGTACGACGACAGCCGGGCGAGAGAAGGGGACCGGCTGCCCGAGGAGACGGTGCGGGACCTGGCAGCATCGAGCCGGCACGCCCATGTGTCCATCACGTACCCGTGCGCCTTCGCCCTGCCGATCCTCCGGGAGGCCGGGGTGACCATCTCGACGGACCTGCACAACTGGGACGGCGAGAACCCGTACCACGAGGCCTTCGCCTACGCCGCCGACATCGTGTTCGTCTCCACGACGGCCCTCGCCGACCCCGTGACCACCATGCGGAAGATCGCGGAACGGGGCCGGGCCGAGGTGGTCGTCGCCACCGCCGGTGCCGAGGGCGCGTACATGCTGGCCGACGACGAGGTGACGCACATCCCCGCGATCCCGCCCCGCACACCGGTGGTCGACTCGAACGGCGCCGGGGACTCCTTCGCCGCGGGCTTCCTCTACGGCCGCCTGGCCGGCGAACCCCTCGGGCGCTGCGCCCTGTACGGCGCGCTGGCCGGCGCCTACGCCTGCACGGTACCCGCGACCCGGGCCGACGCCATCAGCCGCGCGGAACTCCTGGACCAGGCAGCGGAGTTCGACCGCCGGGAGGCCGAACCCGAGGCCGGGCCCGTGCGCCCCTGACGGGCAGCCCGAGGCCGACGACGGTCCGGCCGCCGATGATGTTCTCCAGCACGGCCGCGGCCTTGGCCGGGCGCTGCGGACGTGCGACGGGTCCGCGCCCCCGATGCGCCGGGACGCGGACCCGTGCCGCAGGCTGTGGGAGCGTGCCTCAGTCCGAGTGGACCGTGTCCGTCGCGGCGATCCTCTTCCACGACTTCGGCGGGACGACGGCGCCCTTCGCCGCGGCGGCCGAGGCCACGCCCACGCTCCGCGCCGCGGGCGCCGCAGGCTTCGACGGCTGGAACAGCCAGGTGTCGAAGAGCGCCGCGAGCGAGGTACCGGACACCTGCTCGGCGTACTCCCGGAAGTCGGCGACCGACGCGTTCCCGTACGCGTGTTCCTTCGGCCACCCCTTCAGGATGGCGAAGAAGGCGTCGTCCCCGACCTCGTCGCGCAGCGCCTGCACCGCCAGCGCGCCCCGGTCGTAGACCGCGATGTCGAACTGGTTGTCGGGACCCGGGTCGCCGGGCGCCACCGTCCAGAAGGAGTCGTCCGCCGGATGCGAGGCGTACACGTAGTCCGCGAGTTCCTGTGTCGTGCCCTCGCCCTCGTGCTCCGACCACAGCCACTGCGCGTAGCGCGCGAAGCCCTCGTTGATCCAGATGTCCTTCCAGCCCTTCAGCGACACGTCGTCGCCGTACCACTGGTGCGCCAACTCGTGCACGACCACGGAGGTGTTGGAGCCGTTCGCGAACTGCCGGGGGCTGTAGTACACGCGGGTCTGGGTCTCCAGCGCGTACCCGGTGGTGGTGTTGGGGACGTAGCCGCCGGCACTGCTGAAGGGATACGGCCCGAAGTAGCCGCTCAGCCAGTCGACCAGCTCGCCCGTGCGCTCGACACTGGCGCGCGCCGCCCCGTCGTTGTCGCCGAGGTCCTTGCTGTAGGCGTTGACGACCGGGACGCCGCCCTCGGAGGTGCCGGTCGTGATGTCGAACTTCCCGACCGCGAGCGTGGTCAGATACGTGGCCTGCGGCTTGTTGGACCGCCAGTTGTAACGGGTCCAGCCGAGCCGCGAACTCGTCGACTGGAGCGTGCCGTTGGAGATGGCCTGGGTGCCGTCGGGCACGGCCACCGACACGTCGTAGGTCGCCTTGTCGAGCGGGTGGTCGTTGCTCGGGTACCACCACCAGGCCGACTCGGGCTCGTCCGCCGCGACCGCCCCGTCCGGCGTGCGGTGCCAGGTCGAGAAGCCGTACGCGCTCTTCGTGGACGGCACTCCGCTGTAGCGGACGACGACCGTGACGGATGTGCCCTTGGCGAGCGGCTTCGCCGGGGTGATCTGCACCTCGTGCTCACCGGAGGCCGCGAACGACGCCTTCACGCCATTGACCCGGACCTCGCTCACGTCGAGCAGAAAGTCCAGATCGAACCGGGACAGGTCCTGCGTGGTGGTCGCCAGGAGGGTGGCCGTGCCCTCCAGTTGGTCCGTCGCCGGCTGGTACGTGAGCCTCAGGTCGTAGTGCGAGACGTCGTATCCGCCGTTGCCGTAGGCCGGGTAGTAGGCGTCGCCGATGCCCGGTGCTCCCGGGGTGTAGCTCGCCGCCGATGCCGGGATCGCCAGCAGCAGGGAGGCGGCCAGAGCGCCCGGGGCGATGAGTCTGCGGTGCACGTCAAGCTCCAAGTCGTCGGGGCGTGAAGTCGGTCCGGAGCCTATTCAGTCCCTGGGGTCCCGGTCATGTCCACGGCCACCCCTGTCACACGATCGCCATTCGGCCGACATGAGCCATCCGGCCCCAGGGGCCTGTCACCGACCCTCTGTCGCACAGGAGTTGACCGGGGTACCTTCCGCGCATGCCGATACCAGTGAGCCGAACGCGCTTCATGACCTGGAGATCGCTCGCGACGGCGGCCGTGGCCGCCCTGATGACCGCGTTACTCGTCCCGGCCGCCGCACACGGCGCCCCGGGACAGAGCACGCCGGTCTACTCGTACGAGAACGCGATCCGCGAGTCCGTCTGGGTGGACACCGGCCTCGACGGCGACAACGACGGACGGCACGACCGCGTCGCCGTCGACATCGTCCGGCCGCGCGAACTCGCCCGCCAGGGACGCAAGATACCCGTGATCATGGACGCCAGCCCGTACTACTCCTGCTGCGGGCGCGGCAACGAGAGCCAGAAGAAGACGTACGACGCGAACGGTCACGTCGTCCAGATGCCGCTGTTCTACGACAACTACTTCGTGCCGCGCGGCTACGCCTTCGTCGGCGTCGACCTCGCCGGCACCAACCGCTCCGACGGCTGCGTCGACGTGGGCGGCCGCTCCGACATCCTGTCCGCCAAGGCGGTCGTCGACTGGCTGAACGGCCGGGCCGAGGGCTACACCACGCGCACCGGCACCGCCACGGCCGGAGCCGGCTGGACCAACGGCAGGACCGGGATGATCGGCAAGAGCTGGGACGGCACCATCGCCAACGGCGTCGCCGCCACCGGCGTCAAGGGCCTGAGGACCATCGTGCCGATCAGCGCCATCTCCTCCTGGTACGACTACTACTTCGCCAAGGGCGCCCCGCTCTACGACTCCGGCCCGGACTGGCTGTCCGGCTACGTCGACAGCCCCGACGCCCGCGCCAAGTGCGCGGCCGTGCAGCGGAAGCTGGTCGACGAGGCGCCGCGCACCGGCGACTGGACATCGCTGTGGACCGAGCGCGACTACGTCAAGGACGCCTCGAAGGTGAGGGCCAGCGTCTTCCTCGTCCACGGCATGCAGGACCTCAACGTCCGCACCAAGAACTTCGGCCAGTGGTGGGACGCGCTCGCCAGGAACGGGGTCGAGCGCAAGATCTGGCTCTCCCAGACCGGCCACGTCGACCCCTTCGACTTCCGCCGCTCCGCCTGGGTCGACACCCTGCACCGCTGGTTCGACCACGAGCTCCTCGGCTACGACAACGGCATCGACCGCGAGCCCATGGCCGACATCGAACGCCACCCCGACCAGTGGGCCACTTCCGCCGTCTGGCCGCCCCGCACCACCGGTGCCACGACCCTGCGACCCGGTACGGGCGCGCAGCCGGGTGTCGGCACCCTCGGGCTCGGCCGGGGGTCCGGGACCGAGACCTTCACCGACGACCCAGGGCAGAGCGAGACCGACTGGGCCGCCCACATCGACCGGCCGACCGCCGACAAGGCCGGCTTCACCACCCGGCCGCTCACCCGCGACCTGCGGCTCTCCGGCTCCTCCAAGGTGACCGTCACCGCCACGCCGACCACCTCGACGGCCCACCTCTCGGCGGTCCTCGTGGACCTCGGCCCGGACACCATCCGTGACTACGCCGGTTCCGGCGAGGGCATCACGACCCTCACCGACCGCACCTGCTGGGGCGCGAGCACGGCCGGCGACAGCTCCTGCTACAAGGTGACCGAGGCGACCAGGACCGACGTCGAGCAGACGGTCCTCAGCCGCGGCTGGGCCGACCTCGGCAACCACGCCTCGGACCGAGGCGTTCCGCTCACCCCGGGCAAGGCGTACACCATCACGCTGGACCTGGCGGCCACGGACCACGTGGTCCCGAAGGGACACCGGCTCGCGCTGATCGTCGCGGGCACCGACAAGGACCTCATCGACCCTCCCGCCGGTACACCGACCCTCACTCTCGACCTGTCCCGCACCTCGGCCCGAGTGCCCCTGGTGGGCGGCGCGGACGCGTTCGAGCGCGCGACGGCGGGCTCCGCGGCGGCACCGGCCGCGTCCGTCCTCGACGGCGTACGCGCCCCGCGCGCCGCGCACCGAGTCCCGGGGGAGGACCACTGAACCCTCACCCCTCACCCTCTGCCCCTCTGCCCCCTGACCCTCTGACCCTCTGACCCTCTGACCTTCTGGTCCTCGGGCCCGCTGAACGGCCGGCCCGCCGACCTTCGGCCCGCCGCGGACGGAGTTCAGACGGAGGCGGCCGGACCGACGAGTCCGGCCGCCTCTCGCGCGCACCCCCACGCCACGGTGACCCCGGCGCCCCCGTGCCCGTAGTTGTGCACCAGCACCCGTCCGTCCGGCCGGACCTCGCGTTCCAGCCGGACGGTTCCGCGCACCGGCCGCAGCCCCACCCGGTGACCGAGCACACGGGCTCCGGCGACCTCGGGACGCAGTGCCACGCACCGCTCGACGATCCGCGCCGCCACCTCCGGGTCGGGAACCCGGGACCAGTCGTCCTCGTCCGCGGTGCCGCCGAGGATCACCCGGTCCGGTTGCGGAAAGACGTACGTCGTCGTCCCGGCCGCCGGGTCGGCCGAGACGAGCCACTCACGGATCCCGGGATTCTCGACGATCACGAGCTGTCCGCGCACGGGCCGTACGGCCGGGTCGGGTACGAGTTCGCGGGCGCCGAGGCCCGCGCAGTTCACGACGACCGGCGCGTCCGGCTCCGCGAGGTCCGTCACCGTCCGTTCCTCGACCGTCCCGCCCGCCCGCAGGAACCGCTCCCGCAGATGACGCAGATGCACGGGCATGTCGATCAACGGCAGCCGTGCCCGCAGCGCGGTGCCCGGATACTCCTCGGCCGTCGCCGCGCGCAGTCCGGGTACCCGCGCCGCCCACGACCCCAGTTCGTCCAGCCGCGTCTCGCCCATGACCCCCTCGACCAGGCGTACGCCACTCTCCTCGGGCCGCGCCGCGAGCTCCTCGTACACGGAGAGGGACACGAGGGCCCACGCGCGGGCGAGCGCCTTCGGCGCGATGCGGTACGGCCACCACAGGGCCCCCGCAACAGCCGAGGTGGTCCGCTCGGCGGGCTCCCGTGCCCACACGCGGACCCGCCTGCCGGCCTCGGCCAGCACCAGGGCCGTCGTCAGGCCGACGACCCCGCCGCCGACCACGATCACATCACCGTTCCCGGGCTTCTCCATGCCGGGACGTTAGCGGAGCATGCCATGCGGTGGTGTCGCGTCACTCTCCGCAAGGGGATACTCACGTCATGTCCTCCGAGTACGCCACCTTCGGCCTGGCCCCGGCGATGCGTGCCGGTGGAGTCGTCACGGACGGTGACCACCGAGTACGCCGGGACTTCGTCGATTTCATCGTCGACGGACTCCCGCTGCTGTGCCGGCTCTCCGGCCTCGACGCGGTCTCCCCGCTCGCCTCCGACGTACCGCCCGCGATCTTCACCGCGCAGGTGCGCAACCTGCTCCTGGAGGCGGACGCCCCGCTCGACGGGGGCAGGTACGTCATCTACGGCTGTCCCGAGTGCGAGACCGTCGAATGCGGTGCCGTCACCGCGGTCATCGAGAAGGAGGGTGACGACTACGTCTGGCGGGACTTCGCCTGGCAGACCGGCGCACGGGCCGATCTGGAACGCAACGGCTACCACGGCATGGGGCCGTTCCGCTTCCACGGTCCCGGGTATCGCGCCACGCTCGACTCCCTGCTCGACGGTGGCCCGCGTTCCCGCCGCCGCGTTCTGGAGCGTGCCGGCGGAACCTGCGGCCCGTCCGCGGCCCCCGACCGGGCCTGACGGTGACCGGTGGCCCGGGAAACCCGGGGCCGTGGAGATCGGCGGTGAGGGGGAGTGCGGCGGGCCGTTAAAATCGGCTCCCTGATGACTGCCACCCTCGTCGCCAAGAACCTCACCGCCGGACACGGCGACCGCGCGCTCTTCGCCGGACTCGACCTCGTCGTCGCGCCCGGCGACGTGATCGGACTCGTCGGCGCCAACGGCGCGGGCAAGTCCACGCTGCTGCGGCTGCTCGCCGGCCTCCTCACCCCGGAACAGGGTGAGCTGCGGCTCTCCCCGCCGTCCGCGACCGTGGGGCACCTGCCCCAGGAGCCGGAGCGCCGGGAGGGTGAGACCGTACGGGACTTCCTCGCGCGCCGGACGGGTGTCGACGAGGCCCAGCGGGTGATGGACGCGGCGACACAGGCGCTCGTCGACGGGGCGCCCGGCGCGGACGACGCGTACTCGACGAGTCTGGAGCGCTGGCTCGACCTCGGCGGCGCCGACCTGGACGAACGGGCCGAGGAGGTCGCCGACTCACTGGGGCTCGGCGTCGGTCTCGACCAGCTGATGACGTCCCTGTCCGGAGGTCAGGCGGCCCGGGCCGGACTCGCCTCCCTGCTGCTCTCCCGCTACGACGTCTTCCTCCTCGACGAGCCCACCAACGACCTCGACCTGGACGGTCTGGAGCGCCTGGAGCGCTTCGTCTCCGGTCTGCGCGCCGGGACCGTCGTCGTCAGCCACGACCGCGAGTTCCTCACCCGCACGGTCACCAAGGTCCTCGAACTCGACCTGGTCCAGCAGCAGATCACGCTGTACGGCGGTGGCTACGAGGCGTACCTCGAAGAGCGTGAGACCGCCCGCCGGCACGCACGCGACGACTTCGAGGAGTACGCCGACAAGCGCTCCGCCCTCGAGGGCCGGGCCCAGATGCAGCGCGGCTGGATGGACAAGGGCGTCAAGAACGCGCGGCGCAAGGCGAACAACGACAACGACAAGATCGGCCGCAAGTTCCGCAGCGAGGCCAGCGAGAAGCAGGCCGCGAAGGCCCGGCAGACCCAGCGCATGATCGAGCGGCTGGACGTCGTCGAGGAGCCCCGCAAGGAGTGGGAGCTGCGGATGGAGATCGCGGCGGCCCCGCGATCGGGCGCGGTGGTCGCCACCCTGCGCGACGCCGAGGTGCGGCGCGGGGACTTCACCTTCGGTCCGGCGACCCTCCAGATCGACTGGGCGGACCGGGTGGCCGTCACCGGCGCGAACGGCGCCGGCAAGTCCACCCTGCTGGGCGCGCTGCTCGGCCGGGTGCCGCTGTCCGCCGGCCACGCCACGCTCGGTTCCGGTGTGGTCGTCGGCGAGGTGGACCAGGCCCGCAAGCTCTTCCACGGCTCCGAGTCACTGCTGGACGCGTTCGGCGCGGCCGTCCCGGACACGGAACCCGCCGAAGTCCGCACGCTGCTGGCCAAGTTCGGGCTGAAGGCGGAACACGTCCTGCGCCCGGCGGCCACGCTGTCCCCGGGCGAACGCACCCGCTCGGCGCTGGCACTCCTCCAGGGCCGGGGCGTCAACCTGCTCGTCCTGGACGAGCCGACGAACCACCTCGACCTGCCGGCCATCGAGCAGCTGGAATCGGCCCTGGACTCCTACGAGGGCACGCTCCTGCTGGTCACCCACGACCGCCGCATGCTGGACGCGGTCCGTACGACCCGCCGCCTGGAGGTGGCCGACGGCAAGGTGACGGAACACTGAGCCTCGCGGCCCCGGGCCTCGCAGCCTTTGGCCCCGGGCTCCCGGCCCCAGGCCTCGCGGCCACCGGTCCCGGCCATCAGCCACCGGGTCGTCCGGCCCCGGCCCCGGGTCTTCCGGCCCGGCTCTCCGGCCTCCCGGCTCTCCGGCCTCCCGGCTCTCCGGCCTCCCGGCTCTCCGGCCTCCCGGGACTTCGGCCGTTCCGGTCTCCCGGTGCGGAAGTGGGAGGGGCGGCTGCCGAATCGGCAGCCGTCCCTTCCGTGTGTCAGCCCGGTGTCACTTCCGTCCCCGCTCGGGACCGGTCAGGCCCGCGCGCCGCAGGGCGTCAGCCATGGCGCTGTTCGCCGGCGGCGGAGCCTGCCGGGAGCCGCCCCCGGCACCGCCCCCCGTGCCGCCGCCGCGGCCCTGGCGCTGCTGCTGACCACGCGGCTGCTGGCCGCGCTGCTGGGGCGGCCGTCCGCCCCGCTGGGACCGGCCGCCGCCCTCGGCCTCCGGAGCCGCCGCCTCGTCGTCCAGCCGGAGCGTCAGCGAGATCCGCTTGCGCGGGATGTCGATGTCCAGGACCTTCACCTTGACGATGTCGCCGGGCTTCACGACGTCCCGCGGGTCCTTCACGAACGTCTTCGACAGCGCGGAGACGTGCGCCAGGCCGTCCTGGTGGACGCCGATGTCGATGAACGCCCCGAAGGCCGCGACGTTCGTGACGACCCCCTCCAGGACCATCCCGGAGGACAGGTCGGAGATCTTCTCCACACCGTCCTTGAAGGTGGCCGTCTTGAAGGCGGGCCGCGGGTCGCGCCCCGGCTTCTCCAGCTCCCTCAGGATGTCCGTGACGGTCGGCAGGCCGAACTTCTCGTCGACGAAGTCGGCGGGCTTCAGCGAGCGCAGCACACCCGTGTTGCCGACCAGGGACGCGACCTCGCTGCCCACCGTCTTCACCATCCGCCGCACCACGGGGTACGCCTCGGGGTGCACGCTGGACGCGTCCAGCGGGTCGCTCCCGCCCCGGATCCGCAGGAAGCCCGCGCACTGCTCGTAGGCCTTGGGGCCGAGCCGGGCCACACCCTTGAGGGCCGTACGGGAGGTGAAGGGTCCGTTGGCGTCGCGGTGCGCCACGATGTTCTCCGCGAGGCCGGAGGTGATGCCGGAGACCCGGGCCAGCAGCGGGGCGGAGGCGGTGTTCACGTCCACGCCCACGCCGTTCACGCAGTCCTCGACCACCGCGTCCAGCGAGCGGGACAGCTTCACCTCGGACAGGTCGTGCTGGTACTGCCCGACGCCGATCGACTTCGGGTCGATCTTCACCAGCTCGGCCAGCGGGTCCTGGAGCCGACGCGCGATGGAGACGGCGCCGCGCAGCGACACGTCCATGTCGGGCAGTTCCTGCGAGGCGAACGCGGACGCGGAGTACACCGACGCGCCCGCCTCGGACACCATGACCTTGGTGAGCTTCAGCTCCGGGTGCTTCGTGATCAGCTCACCGGCGAGTTTGTCGGTCTCGCGGGAGGCCGTGCCGTTGCCGATCGCGACCAGCTCGACCGCGTGCTCCTCGGCGAGCCGGGCGAGCTTGGCGACGGCTTCGTCCCACTTGTTGGCCGGGACGTGCGGGTAGATCACGTCCGTGGCGACGACCTTGCCGGTCGCGTCGACGACGGCGACCTTCACGCCCGTACGGAAACCGGGGTCCAGGCCCAGCGTCGCGCGGGTGCCCGCCGGGGCGGCGAGCAGCAGGTCCCGCAGGTTCGCCGCGAAGACGTCCACCGCCTCGTCCTCGGCGGCGGTGCGCAGCCGCAGGCGCATGTCGATGCCGAGGTGCACGAGGATGCGCGTGCGCCAGGCCCAGCGGGCGGTGTCCGTCAGCCACTTGTCGCCGGGACGGCCGCGGTCGGCGATCCCGAAGCGGTGGGCGACGATCCCCTCGTACGAGGACGGTCCCTCGGTGGCCTCCTCCGGCTCCAGGACGAGATCGAGGACGTCCTCCTTCTCGCCGCGCAGCATGGCGAGGATCCGGTGCGAGGGCAGCGCCTTGAAGGGTTCGGCGAAGTCGAAGTAGTCGGCGAACTTGGCGCCCGCCTCCTCCTTGCCCTCGCGCACCTTGGCGGCGAGCCGTCCGCGTACCCACATGCGCTCGCGCAGCTCGCCGATCAGGTCGGCGTCCTCGGAGAACCGCTCGGTGAGGATCGACCGGGCGCCGTCCAGGGCGGCCTGCGGGTCGGCGACGCCCTTGTCGGCGTCGACGAAGGCCGCCGCCGCGGCGAACGGGTCGACCGACGGGTCGCCGAGCAGGCCCTCGGCCAGCGGTTCGAGACCAGCCTCGCGCGCGATCTGCGCCTTGGTGCGCCGCTTGGGCTTGAACGGCAGATAGATGTCCTCGAGACGCGCCTTGGTCTCGGCGGCCCTGATCTGCGCCTCCAGCTCGGCGCTGAGCTTGCCCTGCTCGCGTACCGACTCGAGGATCGCGGCCCGCCGGTCCTCCAGCTCCCGCAGATAGCGCAGCCGTTCCTCGAGGGTGCGCAGCTGCGCATCGTCGAGCATCTCGGTCGCTTCCTTGCGGTAGCGGGCGATGAAGGGCACCGTCGAACCGCCGTCGAGCAAGTCGACGGCGGCCTTGACCTGCCGCTCCCGTACGCCGAGTTCTTCGGCGATCCTGCCTTCGATGGACCCTACGAGGGGTGTCGTCACGATCCCGTACCGCCTTCTCCACTGAGGTTGCGCGGCAATTGTGGCAGGTGGCACCGACATCGGGGGCTCAGGGCGGCACTCGGGGGACCGCGCGCCGTGTCCGGACCCGGTCCGCGCCCGGCACACCCGCTCCGGCCCGGCTCCTCAGCCCTTGCCGATCATTCCCTCCGGGAACGCGCCGGCGGCGAAGGCGGTCATCAGCAGACCCTTCGCGATCTCGGTGAGCCGTTCGACCCCGGCGGCGCCCAGGTGCTCGTAGGGAGCCCGGTCGAGGCGGTCCGTCCGGGCCTCGATGTCCCGGCGCAGCTCCGTACCGGCCGGTGTCAGCTCGCCGTCCGCGTCGAGCAGCCCGCGCTCGCGCAGCCGCCCGGACGCCGCCTCCCAGTCGTACCGGGACCAGCCGCGGGTGCCGAGCACCCACTGGGGCACCATGCCCTTGCCGGTCGCGGTGTGGCTCACCAGGGCCTCCACCGGGTCGAGCTCCGCGTCGAGCAGCGCCGCGAGGTGACCGTCGCCCCGGTGCTCGCGCAGCAGGGTGGCCGCGTGCCAGAGCGCCAGGTGCGGCGCCTCGGGCACGGGCAGGTCGGCGTGAGCGGCGTACAGCGGGCGGAAGGCGCGGGTGCAGGCCTCGGCCGCGCGCAGGGCGAGCTTCGCCGCCTCGGCCACCTCCTCGGACGCGATGACGTCCTCGCCGAGCAGCCGCCTGAGCGTCGCGTCCACGGCGCGCAGACGTGCCGCGAGCACCGTCTCCGGGGAGGCGGCCCGCCACACCGCGGGCACATGTCCGGCGACGAGCTCGTGCCGGAAGTTGAAGAACGTGGCCGTCACCGTGCCCGCGCCGACCGCGCCCATCGCGGCGGCCCGCACCGCGAAGTAGGCGCTGCGCTCGTTCCCGACGCCGACCGCGGCCAGCTCACGGCCCAGATCGGGCGAGAAGTAGCGCGTCGAGTGCAGCGGGTTGAGGACGTTGTGGCAGCGCCGGCCGGCGCGCTCCGGCAGTGGAGGGGTCATACCCCGCACATTACCGACTGGTTGGTATGTCGTGAACTCCCGGACCCTCGATGGCAGGAAAGGTGGGATCCTCGACATTGCGGCTCTCCGCGCACCGGTCGAGAATCGAGACATGCGAACGGTCCTGATCGTCCTCTTCGACGGCGTGCAGAGCCTCGATGTCACCGGCCCCCTGGAGGTGTTCGCGGGCGCCGAGACCTGCCGCGGCGGCTCGTACCGCATCCGCACGGCCTCCCTGGACGGCTCCCCGGTCCGCTCCTCCAGCGGCCTCGTCCTGGTCCCGGACCAGGCGCTCGCCGACACGGCGGTCCCGCACACCCTGCTGGTTCCCGGCGGCAGCGGAACCCGGCGCCCGGATCCCCGTCTGATCGGCTGGCTGCGCGCCCACGGCCCGCGCGCCGAGCGCCTGGTCTCGGTGTGCACCGGCGCCGCCCTGCTCGCGGCGGCGGGCCTGCTCGACGGCCGTCGCGCGACGACCCACTGGGCCTACTGCGACAGCCTCGCCCGCGACCACCCGGCGGTCACGGTCGATCCCGACCCCATCTACGTACGCGACGGAAACGTGTCCACCTCGGCGGGCGTCACCTCCGGCATCGACCTGGCCCTCGCCCTCGTGGAGGAGGACCTGGACCGTGACACCGCCCTCACCATCGCCCGCCATCTCGTCGTCTTCCTCCGGCGGCCGGGCAACCAGGCCCAGTTCAGCGCCCAGCTCGCCGCCCAGACGGCGCGCCGCGAACCGCTGCGCGAGGTCCAGCACTGGATCTCCGAGCATCCTGGCGACGACCTGAGCGTCGAGTCGCTCGCGGTCCGCGCCCGTCTCTCGCCCCGCCACTTCGCCCGTGCCTTCCGGACGGAGACGGGCACGACGCCCGGCCGCTACGTCGAGCGGGTACGGCTCGAACACGCCCGCCGTCTCCTGGAGGACACCACGGACGGCATCGAGGAGGTCTCCCGGGCCTGCGGCTACGGCACGCCCGAAGCCATGCGCCGTGCCTTCGTGAAGTTCCTCGGCTCGGCACCCGCCGAGTACCGGCGCCGCTTCCGGCCGGCTCCCGCCGGCTGACGCCCCCGCCACCTCGCGCGGGCCGACACCCCACCCCTGGTACGCCCTGCCCCGCTCCTCGCCGCGCCCCATGCCCCTACCGGGCGGCTCCCTGATGCCGCCGGCACCCCACGCACCCCGCAGCGCACCCTTTCGACGGAAGGACCCCGATGCAGATCGCCATCGTCCTCTACGACCGCTTCACCGCCCTGGACGCCGTGGGCCCGTACGAGACGCTCGGCCGGCTGCCGGAAGCGGACACCGTGTTCGTCGCCGAGCGCCCCGGCCCGGTCCGTTCCGACACCGGCCGGCTCGCGCTGACCGCGGACAAGAGCCTCGCGGAGGTTCCGCACCCGGACATCGTGGTCGTACCGGGAGGGCCCGGCCAGAGTGCCCAGATGGACAATCGGGTGCTGCTCGACTGGCTGCGGGCGGCCGACGCCACCAGCCTCTGGACGACCTCGGTGTGCACCGGGTCCCTGCTGCTCGCCGCGGCGGGGCTCCTGGAGGGCCGCCGGGCCACCTCCCACTGGCTGGCCCTCGACCAGCTGGAGCGGTTCGGTGCCGAGCCCACGGGGGAGCGGGTGGTGTTCGACGGCCGGTACGTGACCTCGGCCGGAGTCTCCTCCGGCATCGACATGGGCCTCACCCTGCTCGGCCGGATCGCCGGGGACGAACACGCCCAGGCCGTCCAGCTGCTGACCGAGTACGACCCGCAGCCGCCCTACGACGCCGGGTCCCCGGACAAGGCACCAGCCCACCTCGTCGAGGAGTTCCGGAACAAGAGCCGTTTCCTCCTGACGTAGCCGCGGGGGGTGTCTCTATGTCCTTCGTCAAGGATGTGTGACCTGCCCCAGGCCCTGGGTTCCAGTTCCGGTGGCTGACTGACAGTCCTTGGCGGATCCGTGAGTTGGAGACCGAGCTGGGGATCGTCCGGCAGGCGGCGAAGTTCCTTGACGAGGACAAGCCCCGCCCAAAAGGCTCTACCCGGTGATCGACCGACTCGTCGATGCCGGGGCACCGGTCGACCGGTGCTGCCGGATCCTTGGCGTCACCCGGCAGAACTACTACAAGCACAAGCGCACCCCGACCACACCGCGGCAGCTACGGCGGGCCTGGCTGACCGGGCTGATCCGGGAGGTCCACGTCGCCTCCCGTGGCACCTACGGCTACCGCCGTGTCCACGCCGAGCTCACTCCGGGCATGGGCATCCAGGTCTGCTCCAGGACCGTGTCGGTGCTGATGACGCAGGCCGGGATCCACGGACTGCCCGGTCCGGTGCGCGTGAAGCGCCTGCGTGGCATCGTCACCGCCGAGGACCTGGTCAATCGCAAGGTCCATCGGCTGCGTCCCGACGAGCTGTGGGTCACCGACATCACGCAGCACCGCACCAGGGAAGGACGGGTCTATTGCGCGGCGGTCCTGGACGCGTTCAGCCGCAGGATCGTGGGCTGGTCCATCGACTCAAAACAGGACTCCACCCTCGTTCGGCACCGTCGGGGACGGCCTGGACAACGCGATGACGGAATCGTTCTGGTCCTCGACGCAGATCGAGCTGCTCAACCGCCGGCGGTGGAAGACCCGGGTCGAACTGGCCGTGCGGCCGCCCCGACTGGTCCGCACGCGGGCATGGTGACCGCTGAGGTGATCGGGTTCGCCGCCGATCAAGTCGGGGTCGATCCGGTGTGCGCACCGAGGTGCCTGACCCCGTCCAGGCTGTGTACGAGACTCCCGGGTGATCCGCCGCGATGCTCGGGCGAGCCCTGGCTGAACGCGCGCTGCGGCGTAGGCGTCACTGAGCCGGCCCGCACTCCTCGGCGTAGCGGGCCAGCCCTTCCGCCATGCCCTGCATGAACTTCTGGAGGTAGCGCGGCATGACCCAGCGCAACAGCCAGCTCGTCTCGTACTCGCCGTACCAGTGGATGACCGTGCCTGAGCCCGCTGTCGGCTTCAGCTCGATGCGCGCGTGATAGTTGTGCATCGACGAGTTGAACGCGTCTTCGTAACCCAAGAGGCGTCGCTCGACCTTCTCAGTCAGCCGCTCCCCGGTCACGATGCGTCCCGTGCGGAAAGCCCGGACGGCACCGACGCCGTCGTCGCCGCCGGGGTCGAGGTCGACCGACCGTGTCGTGTCCAGACTGTCCACCTTGGACCACAGTGGCCAGCTTGCGGCGTCGACCAGCAGCTTCCAGACGATGTCCGGCGAGGCGCTGGTGGTCACTGTGACGTCGTATGTGTGCACGGTAGAGAGCTCCTGTGAGTGGATGCGGGCTGCGTCCCCGGCCGAAAAAGACCCGGTGGACGCGGTAGCGGTCGGCCGGGCACACGTTGATCTGGGGGGGGCGAGAGCCACCCTCAACTTCCCCTGCAGTCACGGTCTCTACGCTACGAGGAGAAGGTCACGGCTGCGGCTCGTGATCGGCGAGCGCGACCTGACACTGCCGCTCGGTGAGGCGGCCGAGTTCGACACGTCCCTGCCTCACCGGCTGGGCAGCGCCGACGGCGGCGTGGTTGAGTTTCTCATCCTGTTCGGCCTGCAAGAGGTGCGTGCGCACATACGCACCGAGTCTCACCGATCGCCGCAGGCCGGGAGTCTGCGGTGAACTCGGCGAGAGATCCTGTATGCGCGTCGGTGACGCAGGCCTTTGCGAGGAAGACGACCAGGCCGTGGTCGCTGTAGGCCACGCCCGTGCGGTCCACGTAAAGGATCGCGTTCATGATCTCGCGCAGGTCATGCTCCGGTGGCCGGCCGAAGTCCAGGGCCCGGCCACGACGTTCGAAGCGCCACGCTGCCAGGGCCGGCTCGATCAACTCCCGGCGGGCATCGGGCAGATCACTCGGATACGTACCACGGTCAGCCATGATCTGGGCTTACCGCCGCCCGGGGACACCCCGAGAGGCAGAGCGAACTCAAAGCGCCGCATTCAAGATGAAAATGACCTCTTCGGACCCCGCGAACATTGGCAGTGCAGGAACCGGAGCCCTCTTGGGGCCTGGCCTGCTCAGGGGCGGTGGAGGAAGGATTGGCCCTGGGCCGGAGGTCCTCTTTGAGGTTCGAGGTGGCGGGGTAGCTGTTCACGTACCTCGAACGAGCGGACCGGCCCAGGTCGGAGCTTGATCGCTGCGGGGTTCGCCGGCGGTAATCCTCATCGCGCTGAGGTCTGATTTCTCGTCACGTGAACCATAGCCGAGCTCAGAGCTAGAAATTCGAGGAAACTCTGTGGGAATCCGCTCCCTCATGCCTGCGCTACCCAAGACGCGGGCGTCCCGGGCCGAAGCCTCCGGGGCGCCCGCTAACCGTGCGGCCAGGCTGCTCGTGCCTCTGACGCTGATCAACACATTCGGCAACGGTCTGTTCCGGGTGAACAGTGCGCTGTTCTTCACGCACGTCGGGGACATGACGGCGGGCCAGTTCGGCACGGGACTGGCTGCCGGCGGCGTATGCGGCATCCTCGCGTCCGTGCCCTTCGGCCGGGCTTGCGACCGCTGGGGTGCCCGCCGTGTGCTGATGATCCTCTGGTCCGCGGAGGCCGTGGGGATCTTGGGCTATACGCAAGTTCATTCGTTCTGGCTGTTCCTCATGCTGATCTGCCCGATCACCGCGGTGGATCGCGGGTCAGTGGTCGCGTACCGGGCACTGCTGGCGACAGCGCTGCCGCGGGAGGGTGTGGTCAAGGCGCGGGCGAAGCTTCGAGCACTGGCGAATGTCGGGGTCGGGCTCGGCGCGGGCGTCGGCGGCCTTGCGCTCGCCGTGAACACGGCTACCGCCTACTTTGCCGTCATCGTCGTCGACTGTCTGACCTTCGTCGTCGCGGCGGCCATGCTGGCCGGCCTTCCGATCGCCCGGGCGACCGCCGCCGCGGCCACCGGGCAGGATGGCCGACGCTCGGGCGTGCTACGAGATCGGCGTTATGTTCTGTTCAGTGCGATATGCGCCGTCCTGGCGCTTCAGTTCGGCATTTTCGAAGTCGGCCTGCCGCTGTGGGTGGTCCGCGAGACGAGCGCACCGCGGGAGATCGTGGCGGTGGCGCTCGTGATGAACACAGCCCTCGTCGCCTTGCTCCAGGTTCGCCTCAGCAGAGGTACCGAGGACAGTGTCGGCGCGATCCGGGTCGGCGAGCGCGCCGGATGGCTGTTGGCCCTGGGCTGCGCGGTCTGCGTCGCGTCACGATCCGGGTCGGCGATCGCGGCGACTGTCCTGGTCCTGGGAGCGACGCTGGTCATGACGATCGCCGAGGTGTACTTCGCGGCCTCGAGTACCACGCTGAGCTACAACCTCGCCCCCGACAGCCAGGCCGGCGCCTACCAGGGCCTGTTCCAGTCAGGGACATCCACGGCGATATCGCTTGCACCGGTGGTGATGACAAGCGGCGTACTGCAGTTCCCGGTATGGGGCTGGCTGACCCTCGGCGCGGTTTTCGCCATCGCCGGGACTTCGCTCCGCTGGATCGACCCGGGCAAGGCCGAGTAGGTGGCTGCGTGCAGCGCCGACGGTCGCGCGTCCGCGGCCGACATCGGCCCGGCTGTGTCGGCGTCGCTGAACCAGAACGTCGGGACCCGCCGGTAGCCGTGCGGCAGCATGCCTGCCGGCAGAAGCTCCTGCCGGGCGTCGATGGCATGTGAGCAGCTTGCGAATCCGCGTGCGGCACTCGGCCTCGGCAGTGCCGGCAGGGCCACGCGCCCGGCGCCGTGGCCCACCGCAGCGCATGCCCGACCGCGAGGGGCCCGGCGCCTTCCGCGTCCGGGCTGTCGGCAAGCCGGATGCCGAGCTTGCCCGGCTCGTCCAGCTCGAACCCGAATGAGCGGCGCGGCGCCAGGTAGTCGCCGGCGGCCTTGCGCAACGATGGCACGGTCACTTCGTTGCCGAGACGAGCCCGTGGGCCACGGCCGTACCAGCAGCGTCAGCGCGGCCGGGTCGACCTTCGCCGGCCTGCCCGAACCCGCCGCGCCGAGAACGCCGCCCGCAAACCTCGGATCCGCCCGGGCATCCCGCATGCGAGCAGATGACGCTTCGCCTCGCATCATCGGCAGTCGACGACACCTCGGCGAATCGGACATGCCGCCGTGGTTCGCCCTCTCGGACCGTCCTACCGGCCTTCGCCTCTGCCCCAGAGATAGCCCATCTGCATCCGGTTGTGTGCCTCGAGCTCTCGCTTCATGGTGGCGATGTGACTCTGCAACGACCGCTCACTGATGCCGAGCCGCCGAGCTATCTGCTTGTCCGGGTAGCCGTTGATCAGCAGGCGCTTGATCGAGTCACGCATTGCGGGCATGACTTCTTTTGCTGCCATCGCCGCGTAATTCGGGACGAACGGGAAGGGCTTTGCCCGATCCCACGACCTGTTGAACATGTCACGGAGAAAGCCGACGACGGCCGGCTCGCTCACCGCGACCGCAGAGGTGCGGTCCGCGTTCGCCGCGATGAAGGCGACGTCGTCCACGATGATCAGGCGGTCGAAGAACTCGTCGAGCGTCCGGACCGAAGCTCCGAGGCTTATTGCCTTTTGGACGTACTCTTTTGTCGCCTCGTCGAAACGCGTCGTGTGTTGATAGAGAGTACGCATGACGACGCCGGCGGCCAAGTGACGCCGCACGCTTTCCAGGGCGTCGTCAAGAACTTCCCTCGGGCGAGGGCCGTCCGGCTGCGCGGTAAGAATTTCCCGCCGTGAGCCCGACAGGGCGTCATCGATGGCCTGAGCGATGGTGGATAGGCCGTGAATTTCGCGGACATCCGAGTTCCTGCTGGTGGCTGTGTGCGACACGTCGCGCAGTCGGCTGGCCTGCTCATCGACGAGTTTGCTCAAGTCCGTCAAGTGTTTGGCCATTTGCCGGGCGAACTCTTCCGGCTTCGTCAGAGCGTTTGGCTGATCAGCGTGTCGGCCGCGACTCTCAGTGCCCATCTCATCACCCACGGTGGCTAACCCTGTCGTGAGCCCTTCCCATTTTCCTTCTTTTTCCATATTGGACCCCCGTGAAGATCGGCAGTGCGTGAACCGGAGCCATCTTAGCGTCTGGCCTGGTCGGGGGTGGTGCAGGAAGGATTGGGTGCAGGTCAGAGCTTGATTGCCGCCTGGATATTCGTGTACTGAATTTGATGGAAACGAATGGAAAAGTTGAGGGAGACGCGAATGTGCTGTTCTGCCTCGACTGTGATCGTCAGCTTTGCTGCAGGTCGGGCGCGCAATTCACTCGAATGGGATGTGTGGACAGCTATCGAGATGGCTGGGGCCAAGCCGACCTTCTACCTCGCGCCCAATGGGGTGCAGTGAATGGATAAATGCATCATGCATGTTAGTGCAATCTTGACTCGTGTGAAGCGCACCGTACGTGTCGCGTTCATCGGCAGCATCGCCGGTGTGGCAGTGGCGACAGCTATTGGGTGCGGCTCGTTCTCGCCGTCCGTCACTCCGGCGTCTGCGGTCGGTGCAAGTGTGGTACTGGCTGACGATGTCGGCTGGAATAGTGTGACGCTCTTCTTACCCTGACCGCGCGGAGAGCGCGGCGGGTTCCCGCTGCCCGATGCGCCGGAGCGCGAGAAGCCGCCGCTCCGCCGAGTGGATTGTTGCCCACCGACTTCGGGGGACTTCTCGGAGTGCGCGTGCCGGTCTACTTTCAGTTCTCCGTCAATGGTGGCTGTGAACGGCGGTAATCCTCAATGCGCTGAGGTCTGACTTCTCGTCAGGTGAACCATGGCCGAGCTCAGAGCTAGAACTCGAGGAAACCCTATGCCTTATCGCGTCCTGGTGGTGCAACCCGCGTTCTCCGCGAACGCCTATATCGCTCATGCCCGTTCTCTCGATTGGGACGTCGTGGTGGCCTCCTATGAGGCCGAAGGCCGAAGAGTCGCCGAGTCCGTGCGATCTGCCGCGACAGAGATGATCATGACGGATACCAACTCCGGGGATGTCCTGGAGGCTGCCGTCGTCCAATCCCACCAGCGGAACGCCATTCATGCTGTTGTCGCCGGCGGCGAGTACTACGTGCCTGCGGCCGCCCGACTGTCCGCCCGGCTGGGGCTGCCCGGTCTGGCCGGCACGGCCGTGGACCAGGTCCGGCACAAGGCGAGGATGCTCGAGGCGGTGGCTGCGGCCGGCCTGCACGTACCGAGGTTCACTGTGGTCCGTGAGCTGGCGGAACTCGATGCGGCATGTGCTTACGTGGGCTTCCCCGCAGTCATCAAGCCGGTCGATTCCGGCGGGAGCGTTCACGTGTCGCGCGTCGACTCTTTCGAAGAGGCACGCCGGGCGGTGTCTGCGATCCACGCCGAGGAGGGACTCGAGTTCGACCGGCCGCTGACCGCCGATGTGATGGTCGAACAGTACGTGGCCGGAACGGAGTACAGCGCCGACGGCTACGTCAGCAGCGGCGAAGTCACCGTTGTGGCGGTGACGCGGAAGCTGCTCGGTCCCGAGCCTCGGTTCCTGGAGCTGGGGCATCTCACGCCCGCGCCGCTCGACGAGGCTGTCCGCCACGAACTCGCGTCGTACGCCGTGGATGTCGTCAAGGCGGTGGGGATCACGACGGGGCCGTTCCACTGCGAACTGCGCCTCAGTGAGGGGCGCCCCGTACTTATCGAGGTGGCCGCGCGCCTGCCCGGCGGAAAGATCACCGAACTCATGGAGATGGTCACCGGCCTCAGGCTGCCCGGAAAGGTCCTCGCGGACATCACCGGCGCGGATCCCCGGAGCGCGGCGGCGCATGGCGAGCCGGTCGCCAAGGCGACGGGAATTCGTTTCCTGACCGCGGGCGGCGCAGGTTCGTACGCGCGACTCGAAGGCTGGGACGAGCTGACGTCCGAGCCGTGGGTGGTGGGGGGCCACGTCCTCATCGAACCGGGCGCCGGCATCAAGACCGATGAGACGGACTACAGCTGTCGGATCGCGGCCGTCGTCTTCACCGCGGACTCCCCGGAAGAGGCGCTCGAGCGCTGGTCCGAGATCGGTGACCGCGTACGCGTGGTCAGCACCTGACACAGAAGGAAGGATCGAACATGAACCCCCTGCGCCTCCACTGGTGCTCGCCGCCCGACACGGGACAGGCGAAGCCCACGGATCCTTACAATATGGGCAAGCTCGACATGGGGGAAGTCAGGGACTTCGTCCAGGAGGCTGATGAACTCGGCGTCGACAGCCTGTTGTTCGGGATCTCCAAGCGACTTCCCGATCCGATCCCGGTGATCGGGGCGCTTTCGCAGGTCACTGATCGTGTCAGGTTCATGCTCGCCTATCGGCCGGGCCTGATGGCGCCGCCGCTCTTCGCGCAGGTCGTCAACACTCTCTCCTGGATGACGGACGGGCGCATCGCCCTCAACATCGTGTCCGGAACCTCTCCGGCGGAGCAGGCCGGATACGGCGACTTCCTCAGCCATGACGAGAGGTACGCGCGCTGCAACGAGTTCCTGGAAATCCTCCGGGGTCTCTGGGAGGGCGAGTCACCGCTGAGCTACGACGGGCAGCACTACGTACTCAAGGACGCGGAGCTCGGCCTCGGATACAGCGGGGGAGTGCGGCCGCAGATCTACCTCAGCGGGGCGTCGGCCGTGGCGCAGCAGACCGCGCTGGCCTTGGGGGACTGCTGGCTGCGCTACGGAGACACCCCTGAGGCGCTGGCACAGGCCGGCCGGCCGCTCGTCGAGGGCGGGTGCCGCGTGGGTACCCGCATGCACGTGCTGGCCCGTCCCACCCGCGAGGAAGCCGTGGCGGAGCTCGCCGAGCTCGTGCGCAATCCGAACGAGGACCACAAGGAGTGGGTCCGCCGGGCGCTCAGCACCACCGACTCCGAGGCGGTCACGTCCTCCTACAAGTTGGCGAACTCCGCGGTCGACGAATGGCTCTCGCCCTACATCTGGACGGGTGCCGTGGCCTACCGCGGGGGTCCGGCCCTGTGCATCGTCGGGAGCTATGAAGAGGTGGCCCAGTACATCTACAGCTACAAGGCCGCGGGCATCAGTGAATTCATCTTCTCGGGGTGGCCGACCCGGGACGAGATGAGGAACTTCTTCACTCATGTGGCTCCCCTGATTCGCCGTCTTGAGGCAGAGGCGTCCTGAGCGAGCAGGGCGACCACCTGCGCGCTGCCCGGACCGTAGCCAGGCGGCCGTGCAATCTCGCGAAACGAAGCCCTGCGGTGCTCGCCACGCATACGTGTGACGAACCGGAAGAAGCGATCGAGTTCACCCCGCGGACGGTGCCGGTCGAGGCCGACGCCGCAGTGACGGAGCAGCGTGGCTGTTCACGTACCTCACCCGACTGAATTGCGCGTCTGACCTGCGCCAAAGCTGGCGATCGCATACGTGGACAGCTACGGAGGAGTAATCATGCACATTGTCGTCATCAACCGGTGGCCGAGGTTCCAGGAGGGGCCGCGCTGGGACTTCTCGATGGGCCGCTTCGAGGAGCTCATCGACCATGAGCGGCACCAGGTCAGTTACGTGGTCGACGCGGTCGGCGCCACCGGAGTCCTTGCCGATCCCGAGCAGATCGCCGACCTGGTCGAGGTCGAAGACCTCAACGACTTCGAGGCGGTTTGCGGAGCGGTTCAGAAGACCGCGGACCACGTCGGCCCGGTCGACCGGCTCGTCGCCGTGTCGGAGGCCACGCTCGGTATCGCGGCCGAAGTTCGCGCGGCACTCGACATCCCCGGTCCGCGACCCGAGGACGTGGCGCTCTACCGGAACAAGCTGCGGATGAAAGAAGCCGTGGCGAAGGCGGGTGTCCGCGTGCCTCGGTTCGCTTCCTGCGACAACGCCGAATCCGCAGTGGACTTCGCGCGGGTGCTCGGGTTCCCACTGATACTCAAGCCGCTGTCCGGCGCGGGGAGCAGGGGGGTGCACCGCATCGAGGACGAGGCCACGCTCACGACGCTGCTGGACCAGATCGACACCGGGGACTACGAACTCGAGGAGTTCATCGACGGGCCGATCTACCACGTGGACGGGTTTGTCGGCGAGGACTCGCAGATCCCGTTCATGGCGGTGTCCCGCTACATCGGCGACTGCCTTGCCTTCGAGGCCGGCCGGCAGCCGCTCGGCTCGGTCGTCGTCCAGGACTCCCCGCTGCGCGACCGTGTGCACGAGTTCGCCCGGCAGTGCGTGTCGGGTCTGGGCATGAGCTCCATGCCGTTCCACCTCGAGCTCTTCGTCACGGCCGAGGGGGACCTGGTGTTCCTGGAGATCGCGGGCCGGATCGGCGGGGCCGAGGTGCCGTACCTCACGGACAAGCTCTTCGGGGTCAACCTCTTCGAGCTCTGGCTGGACGCCCTGTGTGAGGGCGGGGCGACGGTCCCGCCGCAGACGGGCGACCCGTCCGGCGGCTGGCTGATCATCCCGAAGCCCGCCGGACTGCCGGCCGAGGTCGTCTCGGTGACCTCCATGCGGGACCACTTCGCCACGATCTGGCGGGAGTTGGTACCGACCCCCGGCGAGGTGATGCAGCCCGGCGGCAGTTACGACGCGGTGCACAGCGGGCGGTTCATCCTCACCGGCGACGAGTCGGCCGTGGCGGAGGACATCCGGAAGATCGTCGCCGATTTCCGGATCGAAACCGCTCCGGTGCCGCAGTGAGGAATCCCGGACCGGGCCCCGCCCGGCCGAGCGCGGCGGAAGCGACGACTGCCGCCCGGGAGGAGACGCTTGCGGGCGCGATCGCGGACCGACCGCTGCCGAAAAGCGGTGGGGGCCGCACCGCACCATCAGGGGCCGTCGGTCGCTTCGGCCTGCCAGGAAAAATTCACGAGCTGCTCCGCGGGGGAACTTGATGGACGTCGGTTCTGTACGCTTCAGCGAACTCTTTGGCTCGTTCCCGACTCCGATCGCCATCGTCACGGCAATGGACGGAGCGGGTGAGCCGTACGGCTTCACCAGCAACGCCGTCTGTTCGGTGTCGGCGGCGACGTCGACGCTGCTGGTCTCCGTCGGCAAGGGGTCCCGCACGTTGCCGGCGATTGTTTCGTCGCAGGCGTTCGCGGTGAACTTCCTCTCCTCGTCCGCGCGTGACGCCTCGCAGGTGTTCGCGAGCAAGGCCACGGACAAGTTCGCACATGTCGAATGGCGCCCCTCGGCCGTTGCCGGAGGCGCTCCGCTGCTCACCGAAATCGCACTCGGCATTGCGGAATGCAGGGTTGAGAATGCGATCGAGGTGAGTGACCACTGGCTTTTCGTAGGCCGGGTGGAAGGCGCTGAGACCTTCCACCGCGAGCCACTTCTCTACCGTCGGGGCGACTACGGTGTCTGGTCGCCGCTGAACGAGTTTTCCACTGCCTAGTGCGACGTTCGCACCCGAATCTCCTGATTCGACAGGCAGTCCCTTCCCGAAAATATATCGACATCTCGACTTCCTCCTGTCGACGATGGAAGCAGAAGGGTTTTACATGAATATCGGGGCCGTAGACCACATCGAGTTCTACGTCGGAGATGCCCAGCAGTCCGCGTTCTACCTCTGCACCGCTTTCGGCTTCCGTATCTGCGGCCAAGCCGGCCCCGAGACCGGACAGGCCGACCACCGCTCGCTGCTGCTGCGCCAGGGCGGCATCGAGGTCGTCCTCACCTCCGCCCTCAACCCCACCCACCCAGCCGCTTCCTACGTGATGAAGCACGGTGACGGCGTCGCCAACATCGCGTTCGAGGTCGACGACGCCACCCGTGCCTTCGAGCTGGCAGTCGAGCGGGGCGCCGTCGCCGTCGAACAGCCCACCGTCCACAGCAAGGACGGCACCGAGGTGGTCACCGCCGCGGTCCTGGGCTTCGGTGACGTGGCCCACCGGTTCGTCCAGCGCACCGGCGACCGCAGGCAGTTCCTGCCCGGGGTGATGGACATCATCGCCGCGGACCCGGAGGCGGGCGAGGAGCTGCTCAGCACCGTGGACCACGCGGCGATCTGCCTGCCCGCGGGCCAGCTGCGCCCCACGGTCGCGTTCTACGAGCACGTCTTCGGCTTCTCGCAGATCTTCGAGGAGTTCATCGAGGTCGGTTCCCAGGCGATGGACTCCAAGGTCGTCCAGAGCCCGTCCGGCAAGGTGACCTTCACCCTGATCGAGCCGGTCACCGACCGCCAGCCCGGCCAGATCGACACCTTCCTCGCCCGCCACGGCGGCGCCGGCGTCCAGCACGTGGCGCTGCTCTGCGACGACATCGTGGGCACCGTGCAGACCCTGGAGCAGCGGGGCGTCACCTTCCTGCAGACGCCGGGCTCCTACTACGACCAGCTGCAGGAGCGCTTCGAGCGCTCCGCGCTCGCGATCGAGGACCTGCGCCGGACCAACGTCCTGATCGACGAGGACCACTGGGGCCAGGTGTTCCAGATCTTCACCCAGTCCCCGCACGTGCGGAAGACGTACTTCTGGGAGGTCATCGACCGGCACGGCGCCCGCACCTTCGGCAGCGGCAACATCAAGGCGCTCTACGAGGCGGTCGCCCGCGAGAAGGTCGTCTCCTGACCCGGCTCAGGGCGCCGTCCATCCACCGAACCACCGACCTGTAAGGAAGAGCATGACCACCGAGGCCATCCAGACCTTCGCCCTCACCGACGAGGAGCGCGCGCTGCTGCCGACCGACGAGGACGTCGCCTTCTACGCGGAGCACGGCTGGTACCTGTCGAAGAAGCTGTTCACCGACGAGGAGATAGAGCAGCTGGAGGCCGCCAGCGAGCGCTTCTACGCAGGCCATCGCGACCGCACCCTGCCGGTCCGCCCGCCCAAGCTGGCCTACTGGGAGCCGGAGAAGGGCGACGTCCAGCGGCACAACGACTACATCCACTACGAGGACGACACCATCGGCCGGATCCTGAGCAAGCCGCTGCTGGGCGCGGTCGCCGCACGCCTCGCCCAGGCCGAGCAGATCCGGGTGTTCCAGTCGACGCTCATCTACAAGCCCCCGGCGGCGCAGGAGCAGTCGAACATCGTGCCCTGGCACTTCGACCGCCACTACTGGTCCACCTCCACCTCCGAGCGGATGCTGACCGCCTTCATCCCCTTCCACGACTGCGGCGAGGAGATGGGCACCATCACCATGGTCGACGGCAGCCACCTGTGGAAGGAGACCGCCGACAACGACGCCACCTCGCTGCACTTCGCCGAGCGAGACCGCTCCGAGCTGGACCAGATGCTGGAGGAGAACGCGGCGTTCAACGGCGTGGAGGTCACCAAGATCCCGGTCACGATCCCCAAGGGGCACGTCAACTTCCATCACTGCCGCACCTACCACGGCAGCGGTGCCAACGTCAGCGACCGTCCGCGCCGCGCGATCTCCTTCCACCTGCAGGACGGCGAGAACCACTACCGCGAGTTCCTCCGCTCGGACGGCACCCAGGTCGGCTACAACCACGACGTGCTGGTGCGCCGCACGGCCGAGGGCACTCCCGACTACAGCGACCCCGAGTACCTCCCGCTGCTGTGGAGCGACCACTGATGCGTAGTGCCGCGGTGGTCGGTACCGGGTTGATCGGCACCTCGATCGCCCTGGCCCTGCGTGGCCGGGGCGTGACCACCTACCTGATCGACACCGACCCGGAGGCGGCGCGCACGGCCGCCGAGCTCGGGGCAGGCATCGCGGGCAGTCCGCGTGAACCGGTCGACCTGGCGGTCATCGCGGTACCACCGCGGTACGTTGCAGCGGCCCTGAGAGAACACCAGCATCGGGCGCTGGCACATGACTTCACGGATGCGGCCAGTGTCAAGGAGCAGGTCCAGCAGGAGGCGGCCCGGACCGGCTGTGACCTGACCCGCTTCGTCGGAGGTCATCCCATGGGCGGCCGGGAGCAGTCGGGTCCGCTGGCCGCGAGCGCTGACCTGTTCCACGGTCGTCCCTGGGTGCTCACTCCGGCCCCGCAGACCCGGGCGCAGACGGTCGAACGCGCGCGGAACCTGGCTGAGCTGTGCGGGGCCAGGCCGGTCGTGATGACCCAAGCGGAGCACGACCAGGCGGTCGCGCTGGTCTCCCACACCCCGCATCTGGTGTCGAGCCTGCTCGCGGCGCGTCTGCTGCATGGCGAGCAGCTCCAGCTCGGGCTCGCAGGACAGGGACTCCGTGACGTGACCCGCCTCGCCGGAGGCTGCGTCGAACTGTGGACCGACATTCTGGGCACGAATGCCGTGGCCGTCGCCGACGTCCTTGCGGAGTTCTCCCACGACGTGGCGCTGATGGTCGACACATTGCGCACACTGGGCACCGCCCGGAAGCCGGAGCAAGGCAGTGCCTCAAGGGATCGGCTCGCATCGGTCCTGCTCCGCGGCGTGCAGGGAAGGGCTCGGATCCCCGCGTTCGGCACGGACGAAGCCGGCCCGAGCCGGACTTATGCAACCGTACCGGGAGGGGTGTGAGGCATGACTCAAGTCGGAGCGCCACCAGATCAGGCCCTGTTGCTCGCCGACCTGCACGGCTCGCTCAGTGCCCCGGTCCTCGACGCGATGACCTTCCTCAATGAGGTCGTCGGCCGCTTCCCGGACGCGATTTCCTTCGCTCCGGGCCGGCCGACCGAGGGCGGCTTCGAACCCGAGGACCTCGCACGCCATCTACAGACCTACACCACGTACCTCGAGAAGGAACTCGGCTGGTCACGTGACCAGGTGCGGACCCAGTTGTTCCAGTACGGCCGTACCAGCGGCATCATCCGTGAACTGATTGCCAGGACGATCGCCAACGACGAGGGAATACAGGTCCCGCCGGAAGCGATCGTGGTGACGACGGGTTGCCAGGAGGCGTTGCTCCTCACCCTGAGGGCGCTCTTCGCCAGGCCCGAAGACACTCTGCTGGTCAGTTCACCTTGCTATGTGGGCATTACCGGTGCGGCCCAGCTCTTGGGCATCCGAGTGCGCCCCGTGCCTGAAGGCCCCGCCGGACCCGATCCGGAAGCCGTGCTCGCGGCTGTCCACGCCGGCAGGCAGGCAGGCGAAAACCCCCGGGCCTTCTACGTGGTCCCGGATTTCGGTAACCCCTCGGGAGCGAGCATGAGTCCGGCGGCGCGGAGGCGTCTGCTCGAGTTGGCCGCTGACGAAGACCTGCTTGTCCTGGAGGACGACCCCTACGGGTTCTTCGTCCGAACCGGATCAGCCCGCCCGACACTGAAGGCCCTCGACCACAGCCGCCGTGTGATACTCCTGGGCTCCTTCGCCAAGACCGCGCTTCCTGGAGCCCGTGTGGGCTACATCATCGCCGACCAGGAGGTCGTGGGCCCGAACGGCAGGCGCACGATGCTCACGGACGAACTGTCGAAGATCAAGAGCATGACCACGGTGAATACCTCGGCCATCAGTCAGGCCGTCATCGGCGGGCTGCTGGTCGAAAGCGGCTGTCGGCTTCGCACCGCGAACTCTCACGCTGTCGCTCACTACCGCACCAACATGGACACGCTGCTCGACGAGTTGGAGCGGCACTTCCCCGCGGCACGCCGGGCCGAGGCCGGAGTCCGCTGGAACCGTCCCGACGGCGGCTTCTTCGTCGTCGTCGACGTCCCTTTCGTCGCCGACCACCGGGCTCTCGAGCTCTCCGCGCGGTGCTTCGGGGTGCTGTGGACCCCGATGTGCGACTTCCATCTGGACGGCGGCGGCACTCGTCAGTTGCGTTTGTCGTGCAGCTCACAGAGCCCGCAGGAGATCACCGAGGGCGTTGCGAGGTTGGCCGACTTCATCACCGCGCAGACAACCGGCACAGCCGGTCAGTACTGATGACGCGTCAGTTACGCGGGCTTCTGGCGGCGTACCCGACCTGCGGAAACGCGGAAGTCCGGCTGTAGTACTGGGCCCAACGGCACATGCGTGCCGGCGACCCGCCCACCGCACGGAGAATGGAGAATGCAAGGTGCCGAATCTGGACGCTTACGAGGCCGCGGCCAAGGAGCGGCTGCCGAAACCGGTCTGGGACTTCCTCGCAGGCGGCAGCGGCACCGAGTCGATGCTGACGGCGGGCCGGAAAGCCTTGGACCGGATTCAGTTGCGGCCGCGCTGCCTCGTCGACGTCTCTCGCTGCGACTCCTCAACCGCCCTACTGGGTACCGAGTTGGCGGCTCCATTGGGTATCGCTCCCATGGCCTACCATCGGCTCGCCCACCCTGAGGGCGAGGTGGCAACGGCGCGCGCCGCGGGCGCCGCGGGCGTGCTGTTCACGGTGAGTATGTTCGCCAGTCGGACTCTTGAGGACATCGCCGCCGCGGCCGGCGGCCCCTTGTGGCTCCAGCTCTACTGGCTCAAGGACCGCGGGGCGATGACGGATCTGATCCGCCGGGCCGAGTCCGCCGGCTATCGGGCGCTGGTGCTGACCGTCGACGCACCCAGAGTCGCGTTCCGCCCGCGCGATGCCCATAACGAGTTCGTGGTACCGCCTGATGTGCGAGCGGTCAACATCTCTCCGGAGGTCATGGCCGCTTCCCACCGGAGCCTGAACGGGCAATCGGCTGTCGCACGGCACTCGAGGGAGCAGTTCGACGCCTCGATCACCTGGGAGGACCTTGCCTGGCTGCGTGGAGTGACGTCTCTGCCGGTGGTGCTGAAGGGTGTGCTGACGGGCGAGGACGCCGAACTGGCAGTCAAGAACGGTGTTTCGGGGCTGGTCGTGTCCAATCACGGCGGCCGACAGCTCGATTTCGCCAAGAGCGCTCCGGAGTGCCTCACCGAGGTGGTGGACGCTGCGGGAGGGAGATGCCAGGTCGTCCTTGACGGGGGGATCCGGCACGGCGCAGACGTGGCCAAGGCCCTGTGCATGGGCGCGGACGCGGTCATGATCGGACGTCCGGCTCTGTGGGGGCTGTCGCATTCCGGTGCCGAGGGAGTCGCGGGCGTCCTACGACTGCTCATTGACGAGTTCGAGGAAGTCATGGCCTTGACGGGCGCGCCGTCCGTCGCCGATTTCGGACGGTCGGGAGTCTCCTACCGAGGCTGATTCACAGCTCCGAATGGACAGTTGTTGTGTCGACGCGTCGATGACGGCACCGGAACGCCGACCGACCGGAGGTATTCGCCCAGGCTTGGCAGGGACCGCCAGAGCTCGACAGCGAGCGCAGGCTCCCACCGCATGCGGTGCTGCGCCCCGATCCGGACATCCTCGCCGGTCTCGAACCGCGCAGCGCCAAGCGGTTCGCGGACCTCGCGGTGCTGCAGTCCCCGAGACCGCGCGCCGCTTCCGCGAGGAGACCCTCGTTGGGCTCGATGCCGCCGGCACCGGTGGGACAAGTGAGCCTTCTTTCCTCTCAGTTGGGTTAGAAGGTTTCGTTGCTGAAGCCCGGGAGTGCCCGTGACCGGCACTACACACCCTGCCAAGACCACAGGTCACAGGACCTGGTGGCGTAGTAACAGTAGTAACATCGGTTCGACTTTCAGCAGTTGATCGTCGATGGCATGACTGAGATGCCCTCCGACCGACCGCACGACCGCCGCTTCGTCTGCCGCAGCGTCCTGGGACTCGGCGGCAACTTGGCGTGGTTCACGGATCACACGTCGGTCGGCCGATCAACACCTCGAGCCCTGACATGTCGTCGATGCCGCCATCAATGAGGAGGCCGCCCCATGGAACCCGTCACGTTGATCACAGGTGGTTCGAGCGGAATCGGCGCGGCCGCTGCCCGTGCCTTGCTCAAGCAAGGTCACTTCGTGGCTATTACCGGCCGCAACGCCGACCGGCTGGCCGCATTCGCCACCTCAGCCGGAGCGGGGGAGCGGCTACTGACCATTGGCGGCGACGCCAGTGACGAGAACCATGTCGCCTCCGCTGTGAGTCATGTCGCGGACGTCTGGGGCCGGTTGGACACGGTGATCGCCAACGCCGGGTTCTCCCTGCCCGGCACCCTGGAGGACCACGACCCTCAGGCGATGCGTGCCATGGTTCTCACCAACGTCCTCGGCCCGGCTCTGCTGGTGCGTGAGGCACTCCCGTACCTCAGGGAGTCCAAGGGCCGGATCGTGATCGTCGGTTCGGTCGCGGGAACCAGGAACACGCCCGGCAACCTGTACTCCGTCACCAAGTGGGCCACGCACGCCCTGGTCGAGAACGTCCGGCTCTTGGTGGCCAAAGACCGCGTCGGCGTCACCCTCGTTGCCCCGGGAGTGGTGGACACCCCGTTCTGGGACGAGCGTGGCGGCTGTCCCGAGGCAGCACCGGCACTGACCGCAGAACAGGTCGCCGAGACGATCCTCTTCGCCGTCAATCAGCCTGGAGGCATGGACATCAACCACCTCGTCGTGCGTCCTGCCGGCCAGGTCAACTGACCTCGTTCGGCGGTCAACCGCACGCGACGGGCCCCGGGAGGTTTCGGGATCGGGTGGTCAGGCGGCTTCGGCGCGGAATCCCGTCGGTGTCGAACACCGCACCCTCTCCGTGTCGTTGACCGTGCCGGCCATGGCGGTGGCACCGTGCTCGCGCATCCACGTCATGCAGACCTGCCGCCCGCGAACTGTCCGGCATCGCGCCGGACCGGGCGATGGCCGGGTCTCCCGTCAGCGTCTCCGACGGCACCCCACGGACCCGGCGACACCACCCCCCCAGGCCATCCGTGCGACAGAGGGGACACAGTCATACCGGGCCCGGAGGCCAGTGGCCCCATTGCGGGACCGCGAAAACATGACGGGGGCTCCCGCTCCCGCTCGACGCGCTGCCCGAAGGGCCCGGCGACCCCTCAGGGAGCCCACGTGAAGTGCGGCTGCCTGCGTTCGAGGAAGGCGGCGACCCCCTCCGCGGTGTCGCCGCAGGCGCGCGCCTGCCGCGTCCAGTGGGCGTCACGGTCGGTGCGCCCGTTCACGAACTCCTTCGCGGCCGCCTGCGTCATGAGAGAGCGCGAGGCGAGGACGCGGGTGAACTCCGCGACCCGCTTGTCGAGTTCGCCCTCGGGCAGCACCTCGTCCACGAGACCGGTGCGCAGCGCGCGCTCGGTGTCGATCAACTCGCCAGAGAAGAGCAGGTACTTGGCGGCGGAGGGCCCCACCAGCGCCGCCAGTCGCCGCGTGGAGGAAGCCGGATAGACGATCCCGAGCTTCGCCGGAGTCACCCCGAACAGCGAGCCCTCCTGCGCGAACCGCAGGTCGCAGGCGGCCGCGAGCTGGGACCCGCCGCCCACGCAATAGCCGCGGATCGCGGCGAGAGTCGGCTTCGGGAACGCGGCGAGCGCCTCCTCGGCGAGGACGGCGAGGCTCTGGGCCTCGTCCGGCGACTCCCGCAGTGTCGAGATGTCCGCCCCGGCGCAGAAGGTGCCGCCCTCGCCGGTGAGTACCAGCGCGTGCACGTCGGCGCGCGTGCTCAGCGTGTCCAGCAGCGGCGGCAGCGCCCGCCACATCGGCGTCGTCATGGCGTTCCGCTTGGCGGGGTGGTGGATGACGACGGTGGCGACCCCGTCGCCGACGTGGTGCAACAGCTGCGGCTCCATACGCCGGATGCTATCCGGAGCGGCCGGCCGCACTCCGATCATGGTCGCGGGCCGCCGTGCGGGCGACGGAGTCGTGGGGAACGAATCGTGTCAGTCCCGGGACAAACCCGTACAACCCGAAGAGTTTCGAAAGGCGGCACGAAAGATGCAAGAGTTGTCATAGAAATGGCTTTGTCTTGCATTCGCGATCAAAAATCGGCGATAACTGCTGACTTCTGTTCAGTCAACCGGTACGGACCGGCGCATTACCAACACTCGACGTGTGGTGACAATCGAGCGCAAGGGTGGCGACCGGACGATGGACAACCTCGGGCGGGGGTCCGACCCTAGCCCCGAAGGCGGAGTCGCGACTCCCGACGTCAGATCGCCCGGACCGCTGCCGTACGAGGGGGTGTGGCGGTTCACCGCCGCCGCAGTCGACGCCTCGGTGCCGCAGGCGCGGCACGCCGTCCGTGATCTGCTGGCCCGCCAGGGCGTGCCGGTCTCGGACGATGTCGTTCAGGGACTGCTGTTGATCGTCTCCGAACTGGTCACGAACGCCGTCAAGCACGCGGCGCTTCTGTCGCCGATGCTCGCGGTGGAGGTCGCGGTCGGCGCCGACTGGGTGCGGGTGTCCGTCGAGGACGACCACCCCTACCGTCCGACCGCTCTGGAGGCCGACCACGGCCAGACCGGAGGCCGGGGCCTGCTGCTGGTGCGCGAGGTGACCAGGGAGTACGGCGGAGGGTGCGACGTCGAGTACACCGCGGGCGGCGGCAAGGTGATCTGGGCCGCCCTGCCGCTCGCTCCGAGCGTCTGAGCGTCCTGCGGACCGGCTACCAGCCCGCGGACGGACCCGTCAGCTCCCGCATCGCCGGACGGGCCGCGTCCAGCACCGTCATGAACCACGCCGAGAAGGGGTCCTTCGCGTGCCGCTCCGCCAGCTCGGCGGCGGTCACGAAGGCCGTCGAACCGACCTCCTCCGGGTCGGGCCGCGGCGCCGACTGCACCATTCCGACGAACAGATGGTTGTACTCCTGCTCCACCAGGCCCGAGTCCGGGTCCGGGTGGTTGTAGCGGACCGTGCCCGCCTCGGCCAGCAGCGTCGGTGACACCCCGAGCTCCTCGTACGTCCGCCGGGCCGCCGCCGCGAAGGGTGCCTCGCCCGGGTAGGGGTGGCCGCAGCAGGTGTTGGACCAGACGCCGGGGGAGTGGTACTTGCCGAGCGCGCGCTGCTGGAGCAGCAGCCGGCCCTGTTCGTCGAAGAGGAACACCGAGAACGCCCGGTGCAGCTGTCCCGGGGCCTGATGGGCCGCGAGCTTCTCCGCCGTACCGATCGTGTTGCCGTCCTCGTCGACCAGTTCCAGCAAGATCGCTTCAGCGGTGCCGTTCGACGAACTGTGCGTCGCGGTGGCAGGTGTGATCGGCATACCCATCCTTCGCATCGGTTTTCCAGCACCAAGTCTGCCGTACGAAACCGGCACTCCCGGCACTTCGCGACTCTCCGCATGTCCCGCCCCGGGGTCCCGCGGCGGGACGCACGGGCCCGGGCGCCGGACGCCGAATACCGCCGGATACCTGATCGTGCCCGGTGCCACCGGCGCGGAACCGTCGAGGACGAGAGCCGCCGGATGTCCGGACGGCACCTCCTGCGACGTCCGGCCGCGCGGGCGGTGCCCGTCGGGAGCCGCCCGCGGATGTCCCGGTGCCCGCCCTGTCCCGCGGAAGGGCGCCGCGGGCGGGCCGCGCGTCAGTGGCAGAGCTTCGCCTCGTGCTCGGCGTGGCCGCTCGGCTCCAGCTGGAACGTGCAGTGCTCGACGTCGAAGTGGACACCCAGACAGCCCTGGAGCTCGTGCAGCACCTTCTCGTGGCCGATCGCGTTCAGGACGTCGGAGCTGACGACCACGTGCGCGGAGAGCACCGGCATGCCGGAGGTGATGGTCCAGGCGTGCAGGTCGTGGATGTCCTCGACACCGTCGAGGGCCAGGATGTGGGCACGTACGTCCGCCATGTCGACCCCCTTGGGCGCCGCCTCCAGGAGCACGTCGAGCGTCTCCTGGAGCAGTTTCCAGGTGCGCGGGACGATCATCAGCGCGATGGCGATCGAGGCGATCGGGTCCGCCGCCTGCCAGCCGGTGGTCATGATCACCACGGCGGCGACGATGACCGCCACCGAGCCCAGCGCGTCCGCCGCGACCTCCAGGAAGGCGCCCCGTACGTTCAGGCTGTCCTTCTGCCCGCGCATCAGCAGCGTCAGCGAGACCGTGTTGGCGACCAGGCCGAACACGCCGAACGCGATCGTCAGTCCGCCGTGGGTGTCAGCGGGCGTGACGAAGCGCTGGACCGCCTCGACGAGCACGTAGCCGCCGACGACGAGCAGCAGCAGACAGTTGGCGAGCGCGGCGAGGATCTCGGCCCGCGCGTAGCCGAACGTGCGTTTCTCGCTCGGCGGGCGGGCCGCGAAGTGGATCGCGAGCAGGGCCATGCCAAGACCCAGTGCGTCCGTCGCCATGTGCGCCGCGTCCGCGACGAGCGCGAGCGAATCGGCGAGGACACCGCCGAAGATCTCGACGACCATGACGGTGAGGGTGATCGCCAGCGCGACACGCAGCCTCCCGCGGTACGCGGCCGTCGCCGTACCGGCCCGGGGAGCGCCGTGCGCGTGCCCGTGGTCGTGCCCAGCCCCCATGGAAGCCGCCTCCTGTTTTCCGCTCGGTCGTGACAGTCAACTACGGGCGGGGGGTATCGGGCAACGCGGCACTGAACACCGTTGTCATATGCTCTGACCTGCGGAAACGATCCGCAGGTCAGAGCGCTGACGCGGTCATGCGCCGGTGGTCTCCGGGTGGTGCAGCAGCCAGCCCCGCCAGGCCGACTCCACCATCTCGCGGATCCCTCGGCGCGCGCTCCAGCCCAGCTCGTCGGCGGCCAGAGCGGCCGAGGCGACCGCCCGGGGGGCGTCGCCGGGGCGGCGCGGTTCGACGAGGGGCCGCGCGGGGTTCCCGGTGACCTCGGCGACGAGCGCCACGAGCTCCCGTACGGAGACACCCTCGCCCCGGCCGATGTTCACCGTCAGATCACCGCTCGCCCCGTCCGTCAGCCGCCGGGCCGCCGCGAGATGCGCCTCGGCGAGGTCGGCGACATGGATGTAGTCGCGTACGCAGGTGCCGTCCGGCGTCGAGTAGTCGTCGCCGAAGATCCGCGGGGCCTCGCCGCGGGTGAGGCGGTCGAACAGCATCGGGACGATGTTGAAGATCCCGGTGTCGGCGAGCTCCGGCGCCCCCGCGCCCGCCACGTTGAAGTAGCGCAGGCACACCGTGGCGATGCCGTGCGCCCGGCCCGCCGCACGTACCAGCCACTCGCCCGCGAGCTTCGTCTCGCCGTAGGGGCTCATCGGGGCGCAGGGGGTGCCCTCCGTGATGAGGTCCACATCGGGGTTGCCGTAGACGGCCGCCGAGGAGGAGAACACGAACCGCTCGACGCCCGCCCCGGCCACCGCGTCCAGAAGCGTCGCGAGGCCGCCCACGTTCTCCTGGTAGTAGCGCGTCGGCTCGGCCACGGACTCGCCGACCTGCTTGCGGGCGGCGAGGTGCACCACACCCGTGATCCCGTGTTCCGCCAGGACCCGCTTGAGCAGATCACCGTCCAGCGACGACCCCCGGACGAGGGGGATGTCCTCCGGAAGCCGTTTCGGTGTCCCGGTCGACAGGTCGTCGAGGGCGACGACGCGCTCCCCGGCCTCCGCCATCGCCCGCGCCACGTGTGCCCCGATGTATCCGGCCCCGCCTGTGATCAGCCATGTCATGGACGACCACCCTATGCGGGTCCGGCGCCGTGTCCGGGGCGCCCCGGTTTCGGTGAGGCCGGGTGCCGCACGTCATGCCGGGAATGTGCCGGTCCGCGAAGCCGCGCTTGTGACCCGGGCCCGCGATCCCTGATGATGATCGCGGCGCCCGTCGGACAAAATCGGTTGATCGGGCCGTGAACAGGCGGTGAACGGCCGCTTCCGTTCATCCGATAGCCTCTGCCGACATGCCGCCGGGGCCGCCGCCATGCCGGGGGCGCCCCCCATCACGCACACGCCGGCGCCAGGGCGCGCCGGCACCCAGGGAGTGAGTTCGCTGCCGACCGCCATCCTCACCGGCCAGCCGGTCCCCGGATCGTCGCTCGAGGGCGATCTGCGGTCGCTCGGCTTCGACGTGCGTCCCGCGTCCGACGCGGGCGAGACCGAGACCCTGCTCGCCGCCGTGCCGGCGAACGAGCGGGTCGCCGTCGTCGACGCCCGCTTCGTCGGGCATGTGCACGCCCTGCGCCTCGGCCTGACCGACCCCCGCTTCGCGGCCTCCGCCATTCCCGGCGCCGTCTCCGTGCAGCCCGAGGCCCGGCGGGCCCTGACCCGCGCCGTGACCCGGGAGAGCGTGGCCGCCGGCAACGCCGCCGCGGCCCCCGAGAACCTCGTCGAGCGCCTCGGCGAGGCACTCGAGGCGGACGACCTCTCCGTGTACCGCCCGGAGCTCGGCACCCTCGTCGCCGCGGTCCCCGCCGACCCGCAGGAGCGCAACGGCGTCCGGCAGGCCGTCCTGGCCGTCGACGACGAGGCCGTACGGCTGCGCAGCGCCGTCAAGGCCCGCGACGGCTTCTTCACCACGTACTGCATCAGCCCGTACTCGCGCTACATCGCCCGCTGGTGCGCCCGCCGCGGTCTGACCCCGAACCAGGTCACCACCGCCTCGCTGATCACCGCGCTGATCGCCGCGGGCTGCGCCGCCACCGGCACCCGCGCCGGCTTCGTCGTGGCCGGTCTGCTGCTGATGTTCTCCTTCGTCCTGGACTGCACGGACGGACAGCTCGCCCGCTACTCCCTGCAGTACTCCACGCTCGGCGCCTGGCTGGACGCGACCTTCGACCGCGCCAAGGAGTACGCCTACTACGCGGGACTCGCGCTCGGCGCGGCCCGCGGCGGCGACGACGTGTGGGCGCTCGCCCTCGGCGCGATGATCCTCCAGACCTGCCGGCACGTCGTGGACTTCTCCTTCAACGAGGCGAACCACGACGCCACGGCCAACACCAGCCCCACCGCGGCCCTCTCGGACAAGCTCGACAGCGTCGGCTGGACGGTCTGGGTGCGCCGGATGATAGTCCTGCCCATCGGCGAACGATGGGCGATGATCGCCGTCCTCACGGCGCTGACGACCCCCCGCATCACCTTCTACGCGCTGCTCGCCGGCTGCGCCTTCGCGGCCACCTACACCACGGCGGGCCGGGTCCTGCGCTCGCTCACCCGCAAGGCGCGCCGCACGGACCGCGCCGCCCGGGCGCTGGCGGACCTCACCGACTCCGGCGCGCTCGCCGAGTACCTGACCCGCTTCGCGGGCCGCCTCCCGCGCGTCGCCCCGGCCGTGGTCGCCCTCGTCGCCGGGGCGGTCGTCGTGACATCCGCCGCACTCGCCCCGTACGGCAGCTGGCTCCCCGTCCTGGGCGCCGTCGTGTACGTCCTGCTGTCGCCCGCCGCCCTGCTCAGGCCCCTCAAGGGCGCCCTCGACTGGCTGGTCCCGCCGTTCTTCCGCGCGGCCGAGTACCTCACCGTTCTGGCACTGGCGGTCAACGCCGACGTGAACGGAGCGCTTCCGGCGGCTTTCGGCCTGGTGGCCGCGGTCGCCTACCATCACTACGACACGGTGTACCGCATTCGCGGAGACGCCGGAGCCCCCCCGCACTGGCTGGTGCGGGCGATCGGCGGGCACGAAGGCAGGACGCTGCTGGTCACCGTCCTGGCCGCGCTGCTCACCGCCGCACAGTTCGAGGTCGCGCTCACGGCACTCGCCGTGGCCGTGGCACTGCTGGTGCTCGTCGAGAGCATCCGCTTCTGGGTGTCCTCCGGGGCGCCCGCCGTACACGATGAAGGAGAACCCGCATGATCGGCCTCGTGCTGGCGGCCGGCGCCGGAAGGCGTCTGCGCCCCTACACCGACAGCCTCCCCAAGGCTCTCGTGCCGGTTGGCCCCGCGGGCATAGAGGACTCCATCACGGTCCTGGACCTGACCCTCGGCAACTTCGCCGAGATCGGCCTGACCGAGGTCGGCATCATCGTCGGCTACCGCAAGGAAGCCGTCTACGACCGCAAGGCCGCCCTCGAGGAGAAGTACGGCCTCAAGATCACCCTCATCGACAACGACAAGGCCGAGGAGTGGAACAACGCCTACTCCCTGTGGTGCGGACGTGACGCCCTCAAGGACGGCGTGATCCTCGCCAACGGCGACACCGTGCACCCGGTCTCCGTCGAGCGGACGCTGCTCGCCGCCCGCGGCGACGGCAAGAGGATCATCCTCGCCCTCGACACGGTGAAGAAGCTCGCCGACGAGGAGATGAAGGTCGTCGTGGACCCCGACAAGGGCGTCCAGAAGATCACCAAGCTCATGGAGCCGTCCGAGGCCACCGGCGAGTACATCGGTGTGACCCTCATCGAGGGCGCCGCCGCCGCGGAGCTGGCCGACGCCCTGAAGACGGTGTGGGAGACCGACCCGCAGCAGTTCTACGAGCACGGCTACCAGGAGCTCGTCAACCGCGGCTTCCGGATCGACGTCGCGCCGATCGGGGAGGTCAAGTGGGTCGAGATCGACAACCACGAGGACCTCGCCAAGGGACGTGAGATCGCGTGCCAGTACTGACGAGGCTCATCCCCTCGCCGGTCGTCGTCGACATCCGTCCCGGTGCCCTGGACGACCTGGCGAGCGTGCTCAGTGACGAGCGCATCTCGCACTCGGGCAAGCTGGCCATCGCGGTCAGCAACGGCTCGGGCGCCCGGCTGCGCGACCGGATCGCCCCGGCCCTGCCCGGTGCCACCTGGTACGAGGTCGGCGGCGGCACGCTCGACGACGCGATCAAGCTGGCCGGCGCCATAAGGGCCGGGCACTACGACGCCGTCGTGGGCCTGGGCGGCGGCAAGATCATCGACTGTGCCAAGTTCGCCGCCGCGCGGGTCGGGCTGCCGCTGGTCGCCGTGCCCACCAACCTCGCGCACGACGGCCTGTGCTCGCCGGTCGCCACCCTCGACAACGACGCGGGCCGCGGCTCCTACGGCGTGCCGAACCCGATCGCCGTGGTCATCGACCTCGACGTCATCCGTGACGCGCCGGTCCGGTTCGTCCGGGCGGGCATCGGGGACGCGGTCTCCAACATCAACGCGATCGCGGACTGGGAACTGTCCAACCGCGTCAAGGGCGAGAAGATCGACGGACTGGCCGCCGCCATGGCGCGCCAGGCGGGCGAGGCCGTGCTCAGGCACCCCGGGGGCGTCGGCGACAACGGCTTCCTCCAGGTCCTCGCCGAGGCGCTCGTCCTCACCGGTATCGCGATGTCGATCTCGGGCGACTCCCGGCCCGCCTCCGGCTCCTGCCACGAGATCAACCACGCCTTCGACCTCCTCTTCCCCAAGCGCGCCGCGAGCCACGGCGAGCAGTGCGGCCTGGGCGCGGCCTTCGCGATGTATCTGCGCGGCGCCCACGAGGAGTCGGCGTACATGGCCGGGGTGCTGCGCCGGCACGGACTGCCGGTGCTGCCCGAGGAGATCGGCTTCACGGTGGACGAGTTCGTCCAGGTCGTGGAGTTCGCTCCGCAGACCCGGCCCGGCCGCTACACGATCCTCGAACATCTCGACCTGAACACCCACCAGATCAAGGACATCTACTCCGACTATGCCAAGGCCATCGGTAGCTGAACTCCGCCCCGTCGTTCACCCCCCGGGGGTGAAGGACCGGCGCAGCGGTGAGCACTGGGCGGGACGCCTGTACATGCGAGAGATCTCGCTGCGCTGCGACCGCTACCTGGTGAACACCAGGATCACGCCCAACCAGCTCACGTACCTGATGACCCTCTGCGGCGTGCTCGCGGCCCCCGCCCTGCTGGTGCCGGGAATCACGGGCGCGGTGCTGGGCGTGGTGATGGTCCAGCTCTATCTGCTGCTCGACTGCGTCGACGGCGAGATCGCGCGCTGGAAGAAGCAGTACTCGCTCGGCGGGGTCTATCTCGACCGCGTCGGCGCCTATCTCACCGACGCGGCCGTCCTCGTCGGCCTCGGCCTGCGCGCCGCGGACCTGTGGGGCACCGGGCGTATCGACTGGCTGTGGGCCTTCCTCGGCACACTGGCCGCCCTCGGCGCGATCCTGATCAAGGCGGAGACCGACCTCGTCGGCGTCGCCCGCCACCAGGGCGGGCTGCCGCCGGTCCAGGAGTCCGCCGCCGAGCCCCGCTCCTCGGGCGTGGCGCTGGCCCGCAGGGCCGCCGCGGCGCTCAAGTTCCACCGGCTGGTCCTCGGCATCGAGGCGTCCCTGCTGATCCTGCTCCTCGCCGTCGCGGACCAGATCAGGGGCGACCTGTTCTTCACCCGGCTGGGCACCGCCGTGCTCGCCGGCATCGCGCTCCTGCAGACCGTGCTGCACCTGGTGTCCATCCTCGCTTCGAGCAGGCTCAAGTGAGTACGGCGACGAAGGTCGGCGCGGTGATCATCACCATGGGCAACCGCCCCGACGAGCTCAGGGCCCTGCTCGACTCCGTCGCCAAGCAGGACGGCGACCGCGTCGAGGTGGTCGTGGTCGGCAACGGCTCACCCGTGCCGGACGTCCCCGCGGGGGTCCGGACCGTCGAGCTGCCCGAGAACCTCGGCATCCCCGGCGGCCGCAACGTCGGCATCGAGGCCTTCGGCCCCGGCGGCACCGACGTGGACGTCCTGCTCTTCCTGGACGACGACGGCCTGCTGGCCCACCACGACACGGCCGAACTGTGCCGCCGGGCCTTCGCCGACGACCCGGAGCTCGGCATCATCAGCTTCCGGATCGCCGACCCCGAGTCCGGTGAGACCCAGCGCCGCCACGTGCCGCGGCTGCGCGCCGCCGACCCGATGCGCTCCTCGCGCGTCACCACGTTCCTCGGCGGCGCCAACGCGGTCCGTACGAAGGTCCTCGCCGAGGTCGGCGGACTCCCGGACGCGTTCTTCTACGCCCATGAGGAGACCGACCTGGCCTGGCGGGCCCTCGACGCCGGCTGGATGATCGACTACCGCTCCGACATGGTGCTGTACCACCCGACGACCGCTCCCTCGCGGCACGCGGTGTACCACCGCATGGTGGCCCGCAACCGCGTCTGGCTCGCCCGCCGGAACCTTCCCGCGCCACTCGTCCCGGTCTACCTCGGCGTCTGGATGCTCCTGACGCTGCTGCGCCGCCCCTCGCGGGCCGCTCTGCGGGCCTGGTTCGGTGGATTCAGGGAAGGCTGGAGGAGTCCCTGCGGACCGAGGCGCCCCATGAGGTGGCGCACGGTGTGGAGGCTGACCCGACTGGGCCGGCCTCCGGTCATCTGACAAGCTCGACCCTGAGAGCACCCGGGCCCTACCCGGTTCCCGGCTCATGCCCACGTCCCAACCGGCTGTGCGCATCTTGAAGACGAAAGTTCCCCTTGTGAGTGAGACCACGCATGACGGCGGAGTCGCGGTGAGCGACCGGCCGTCGCCCGATGACGGGCTTTCCGCGGCCGAAATGGCCGCCAAGTACGGCCTCGCGGTCAGCGGCGCCCGGCCCGGGCTGGGCCAGTACGTTCGTCAGCTGTGGGGCCGGCGGCACTTCATCCTCGCCTTCTCGCAGGCGAAGCTCACCGCCCAGTACAGCCAGGCCAAGCTGGGCCAGCTCTGGCAGGTGGTGACGCCGCTGCTCAACGCGTTCGTCTACTTCCTGATCTTCGGGCTGATCCTGAAGGCCAACCGCGGTATTCCACACGACGTGTACATCCCGTTCCTGGTGACCGGCGTCTTCGTGTTCACCTTCACGCAGAACTCGGTCATGGCGGGTGTGCGGGCGATCTCGGGCAACCTGGGACTGGTGCGCGCGCTGCACTTCCCGCGTGCCTCGCTGCCGATCTCGTTCGCCCTCCAGCAGCTCCAGCAGCTGCTCTTCTCGATGATCGTGCTGTTCATCGTGGCGATCGGCTTCGGCAGCTACCCGGGCCTGTCCTGGCTGCTGATCGTCCCGGTGCTGTTCCTCCAATTCCTGTTCAACACCGGCCTCGCCCTGATCGTGGCGCGGATGGGGGCGAAGACGCCCGACCTCGCCCAGCTCATGCCGTTCATCCTGCGCACCTGGATGTACGCCTCCGGTGTCATGTTCTCCATCAGCACCATGCTGGCCGACAGCCCCGAATGGATCGCCCGCGCGCTCCAGGCGAACCCGGCCGCCGTCTACATGGACCTGATGCGCTTCGCGCTCATCGACGGCTACGGCTCCTCCAACCTGCCGCCGCACGTGTGGGCCATCGCCGTCTTCTGGGCCGTGGTCACCGCCGTCGGCGGGTTCGTCTACTTCTGGAAGGCTGAAGAGAGGTACGGCCGTGGCTGAGCTCGAGAAGAGGTCGAACATCCCGACCGTCATCGCGGACGAACTGCACATCGTCTACCGCGTGAACGGCGCCAAGACCGGCAAGGGCAGCGCCACGTCCGCCCTCAGCCGCATCGTCAAGCGCGGCGAGGAGCGCGGTGTCCGCAAGGTGCACGCCGTCAGGGGTGTCTCCTTCACCGCGTACCGGGGCGAGGCCATCGGCCTGATCGGCTCGAACGGCTCCGGCAAGTCCACGCTCCTGCGGGCCATCGCCGGTCTGCTCCCCGCGGAGAAGGGCAAGGTCTTCACCGACGGCCAGCCCTCGCTGCTCGGCGTGAACGCGGCCCTGATGAACGACCTCACCGGCGAGCGGAACGTCATCCTGGGCGGTCTCGCCATGGGCATGTCCCGTGATCAGGTCAGGGAGCGTTACCAGGAGATCGTCGACTTCTCGGGCATCAACGAGAAGGGCGACTTCATCACCCTGCCGATGCGGACGTACTCGTCCGGCATGGCGGCCCGGCTGCGCTTCTCGATCGCGGCGGCCAAGGACCACGACGTGCTGATGATCGACGAGGCCCTCGCGACCGGGGACCGCTCCTTCCAGAAGCGGTCCGAGGCGCGCATCCGTGAGCTGCGCAAGAGCGCGGGCACGGTGTTCCTGGTCAGTCACAACAACAAGTCGATCCGCGACACCTGCGACCGCGTGCTGTGGCTGGAGCGCGGCGAGCTGCGCATGGACGGTCCGACCGCGGACGTCCTCAAGGAGTACGAGAAGTTCACGGGCAAGTAGCCCGGTTCGCGCACGACAGGACCTGGGCCCCGCCGGAACTCTCCGGCGGGGCCCTGCGTCTGCAAAGGAAACGTCAACTCCCGTCGGCGCGAGGAATCTTGACGCCAATCGGTGTGTTGTTGTGATGTGCAGGACACCCCGGCGGAGTGTGCCGCGTTGTACAACGTAAGCTGTACCGGTGCTGAAACGCGTCAAGTAGGGCGATAATACGCGACACCTGGCACCGTCACGCCGAGCGGATCTTCGGGCGGCGTGTCCGAAATGGGCAGTGTTGGGTCGGCAGTGTAGAACGGGAGATGTGACGGCAATGGCTACGGTGACTCTCCAGCTCCGCGATGCGTGTGCCGTCCTCGCGCCGGGCGGCGAGCGGTGACCCAAGCCGGGACGGCCCGCACCGGCGATCCGGAGCGCGGCACCCTCGACAAAGCCGCGGGCGAGAACTTCCCCGTGGCCCCGTTCTTCCTGCCCAGGGCCTGGCGCGACGACCTGACGGCCGTCTACGGCTTCGCCCGCCTCGTGGACGACATCGGCGACGGCGATCTCGCCCCCGGCGGCGCCGACGCCCGCCTCCTCGGCGTGCCGGCCGCGGACGCCGACGACCGTCTGGTCCTGCTCGACGCACTCGAAGCCGATCTTCACCGCGTGTTCGACTCGACCCCGAGTCACCCCCTGCTGCGCCGGCTGCGCCCCACGGTCCACCGCGCGGGTCTGACCCCCGAGCCCTTCCTCGGCCTGATCGCGGCCAACCGCCAGGACCAGATCGTCAAGCGGTACGAGACCTACGACGATCTGCTCGCCTACTGCGAACTGTCCGCGAACCCCGTCGGCCGTCTGGTCCTCTCCGTCACCGGAACGTCCACGCCCGAGCGGATCCGCCGCTCCGACGCGGTGTGCACGGCGCTCCAGATCGTCGAGCACCTCCAGGACGTGGCCGAGGACCTCGGCCGCGACCGCGTCTACCTGCCCGCCGAGGACATGAAGCGCTTTCACGTCGTCGAAGCGGATCTCGCCGTCCCCACAGCAGGCGCATCGGTGCGAGCACTGGTTGCATACGAAGCAGAACGCGCCTCGAACCTCCTGAATGAAGGCACCCCCCTCGTGGGTAGCGTCCACGGCAGGCTGAAACTGCTGCTCGCGGGGTTCGTCGCGGGGGGGAAGGCGGCGATCGGCGCGATCGCCGCCGCCGAATACGACGTACTTCCCGGCCCGCCCAAGCCCGGCAAGCTCCAGCTGCTGCGCGAGGTGGGAGTGACTCTGCGAGGAGAGGGGTGATCCGGACCGTGGAGTCGGAACAGCACGTGTCCGCACCGGTACTCGCCGCGTACAGCTACTGCGAGGCGGTGACCGGTCAGCAGGCCCGTAATTTCGCGTACGGCATCAGGCTTCTGCCGACGTCCAAGCGCCGCGCGATGTCGGCGCTCTACGCGTTCTCCCGGCGCGTCGACGACATCGGCGACGGCACGCTGGCGCCGGACGTGAAGGCGGCGCGCCTGGAGGAGACCCGGGCGCTGCTCGCCCGCGTCCGGGCGGGCGACGTCGCCGAGGACGACACGGACCCGGTCGCGGTCGCCCTCAGCCACACCGCCGGATACTTCCCGGTGCCCCTCGGGGGCCTGGACGAGCTCATCGACGGCGTGCTGATGGACGTGCGCGGTGAGACGTACGAGACCTGGGACGACTTGAAGGTCTACTGCCGGTGCGTGGCCGGAGCGATCGGGCGGCTCTCGCTCGGGGTCTTCGGCACCGAACCGGGGGCGCGTGGCGCGGAGCGCGCGCCGGAGTACGCCGACACGCTCGGGCTCGCGCTCCAGCTCACGAACATCCTGCGGGACGTCCGCGAGGACGCCGAGGGCGGGCGCACGTACCTGCCCGCCGACGACCTGGCCAAGTTCGGCTGCTCGGCCGGGTTCGCCGGGCCGACTCCACCGCCGGGCTCGGACTTCGCGGGTCTCGTGCACTTCGAGGTGCGGCGGGCGCGTGCCCTCTTCGCGGAGGGCTACCGGCTGCTGCCCATGCTGGATCGGCGCAGCGGCGCCTGTGTCGCGGCCATGGCGGGCATCTACCGGCGTCTTCTCGACCGCATCGAGCGCGAGCCGGAGGCCGTGCTGCGCGGCCGGGTGTCCCTGCCGGGACGCGAGAAGGCGTACGTCGCCGTGCGCGGCCTCTCCGGCCTCGACGCCCGGCACGTCTCCCGCCGTACGGTCCGGAGGCGTGTCTGATGGACACCACGGGCCGCGGTGACGCGGCCGGCGAAAAGTGGCAGGCAACCCTCCGGAGCCGGATGGCGTCCCTGACTGCAACGGCCTGCCGTGGAGCGTTCGACGACCCCGGGGCGGTCGCGGGGGAGGGTGCGTCATGAGCGAGGTCGAGTCCACGGACGACTCCGGCCGGACCGCCGCCGTGGTGATCGGCGGAGGGCTCGCCGGGATCACCGCCGCGCTCGCGCTGGCCGACGCCGGGCTCCGGGTGACACTGCTCGAAGGCCGGCCGCGCCTCGGCGGTCTCGCGTTCTCCTTCGAGCGCGGCGAGCTCACCGTGGACAACGGACAGCATGTCTTCCTGCGCTGCTGCACCGCCTACCGCTGGTTCCTCGACCGCGTCGACGGGACCGCGCTCGCGCCTCTGCAGGATCGTCTCGACGTGCCCGTTCTCGACGCGGAGGCACCGCCGGGACGACGGCTCGGCAGAATCGGCCGCGGCGCGCTGCCCGTACCGCTGCACCTCGCGCGCAGCCTCGTGACCTATCAGCACCTCTCGCTCGCCGAGCGTGCCAAGGTCGGCCGTGCCGCGCTCGCGCTCAAGGGACTGGATCTCAAGGATCCGGCGCTCGACGCGCAGAACTTCGGCGACTGGCTCGCCGGGCACGGTCAGTCGCGACGTGCCGTCGAAGCACTGTGGGACCTCGTGGGGGTCGCCACCCTCAACGCGGTGGCCCAGGACTGCTCGCTCGGGCTCGCCGCGATGGTGTTCAAGACGGGTCTGCTGTCCGACCCGGGCGCGGCCGACATCGGCTGGGCGCGCGTCCCGCTGGGCGAACTGCATGACACCCTGGCCCGCAAGGCGCTCGACTCCGCGGGCGTACGTACCGAGATCCGTACACGCGTCACCTCCGTCTCCCCTTACGAGAACGGCCGTTGGAGCGTTCAGGTTCCCGGCGAGCGCATCGAGGCCGACACCGTCGTCCTCGCCGTACCCCAGCGCGAGGCCCACGACCTCCTGCCCGAGGGAGCGCTCGACGCCCCCGAGCGGCTTCTGGACATCGGCACCGCGCCGATCCTCAACGTCCACGTCGTCTACGACCGCAAGGTCCTCACCGCGCCGTTCTTCGCGGCCCTGGGCTCCCCGGTGCAGTGGGTCTTCGACCGCACCGAGGCCTCCGGACTCCGGGAGGGGCAGTACCTGGCGCTGTCGCAGTCGGCCGCCCAGGACGAGATCGACGAGCCCGTCGCCGTGCTCCGGGAGCGGTATCTGCCCGAGCTGGAGCGGTTGCTGCCCGGTGCGCGCGGCGCCGGGGTGAAGGACTTCTTCGTGACCCGGGAGCGCACCGCGACGTTCGCTCCCGCCCCGGGCGTCGGGCGGCTGCGGCCCGGTGCCCGTACCAAGGCCCCCGGCCTGTACCTGGCCGGAGCGTGGACCGCCACAGGGTGGCCCGCGACCATGGAGAGTGCGGTTCGCAGTGGAGTCGGTGCGGCGGAGGCCGCGCTGGGCGCCCTGGGCCGGCCCCGCGACCACCTCCTCGGACTCTTCGAGGAGGCGGCATGACGCTCGACCGGAGCATGGCAGGCCCCCGCACCCCCGGTTCCGCAACAAGAGGAGAGATTGTGCCCACTGTGCCCCCGGCCGAAACGGCTGCCGACGCGGTGGACGTGACCGCGCTCCTGGAGCGCGGCCGGACCCTGGCCACACCGGTGCTCAAGGCGGCTGTCGACCGGCTGGCGCCGCCCATGGACACCGTCGCCGCCTACCACTTCGGCTGGATCGACGCCGAGGGCAACCCCGCGGACGGCGACGGCGGCAAGGCGGTGCGCCCCGCGCTCGCCGTGCTCTCCGCGCAGGCCGCCGGCGCGGCCCCCGAGGTGGGTGTCCCCGGAGCGGTCGCCGTCGAGCTGGTGCACAACTTCTCGCTGCTGCACGACGACCTGATGGACGGCGACGAGCAGCGCCGCCACCGCGACACGGTCTGGAAGGTGCACGGCCCCGCCCAGGCGATCCTGGTCGGCGACGCCCTGTTCGCGCTGGCCAACGAGGTCCTGCTGGAGCTCGGCACCGTCGAGGCCGGCCGGGCCACCCGGCGTCTGACCACCGCCACCCGGGCCCTGATCGACGGCCAGGCCCAGGACATCTCCTACGAGCACCGCGACCGCGTCAGCGTCGAGGAGTGCCTGGAGATGGAGGGCAACAAGACCGGCGCCCTGCTCGCCTGCGCCTGTTCCATCGGCGCGGTCCTCGGCGGCGCCGACGACCTCACCGCCGACACGCTGGAGCGCTACGGCTACCACCTCGGCCTGGCCTTCCAGGCCGTCGACGACCTCCTCGGCATCTGGGGCGACCCGGAGGCCACCGGGAAGCAGACCTGGAGCGATCTGCGCCAGCGCAAGAAGTCCCTGCCGGTCGTGGCCGCGCTCGCCGCGGGCGGACCCGCCTCCGAGCGGCTCGGCGAGCTGCTCGCCGAGGACGCCAAGGCGAGCGACTTCGAGAACTTCTCCGAGGAGGAGTTCGCCGTGCGCGCCGCGCTCATCGAGGAGGCGGGCGGCCGCGAGTGGACCGCCGACGAGGCGCGCCGCCAGCACGCGATCGCCATCGAGGCGCTGGACGCCGTACCGATGCCCGAGCAGGTCCGCGCCCAGCTCGTGGCGCTGGCCGACTTCGTCGTCGTGCGGAAGAGATGATCGTTATCGGTCGAATAAACCTCGCGTAGTCGCCGGCCGGTGCCTTCCCCAAGCTTCGAACCTCGTTCGAGCGGGGGGATATCCATCCGAACGAACGCACCGGCCGACGGCGGACCCACAGCAGAGACACACCACTGCACGAAGGGGAAGCCATGACAGCGACGACCGACGGAAGCACCGGGGCCCTGCCGCCCCGCGCTGCCTCGGCCAGCGAAACCCGGTATCGGACCACTCCCGAGGCGGCCGGGACAGTCGAGACCCGAGACGCCGCCACGCGCGCCGTGGAGCGCGCCACCGACTTCCTGCTCGCGCGGCAGGACGCCCAGGGTTGGTGGAAGGGCGACCTCGAGACGAACGTCACCATGGACGCCGAGGACCTGCTGCTCCGTCAGTTCCTGGGAATCCGCGACGAGGCGACCACCCGCGGTGCGGCGCTGTTCATCCGCGGCGAGCAGCGCGAGGACGGCACGTGGGCCTCGTTCTACGGCGGTCCGGGCGAGATCTCCACCACCATCGAGGCGTACGTCGCCCTGCGGCTGGCCGGGGACGCCCCGGACGACCCGCACATGGCGAGGGCGTCCGCGTGGATCCGCGAGCGCGGCGGCATCGCCGCGGCCCGTGTCTTCACCCGGATCTGGCTCGCCCTCTTCGGCTGGTGGAAGTGGGACGACCTCCCCGAACTCCCGCCGGAGCTCATCTACTTCCCGAAGTGGATGCCGCTGAACATCTACGACTTCGGGTGCTGGGCGCGGCAGACCATCGTGCCGCTCACCATCGTCTCGGCGACGCGTCCGGTGCGGCCCGCGCCGTTCCCGCTGGACGAACTGCACACCGACGCGGGCACCCCCAACCCGGTCAGACCGCTCGCCCCCGTGACCAGTTGGGACGGCGCCTTCCAGCGTCTGGACAAGGCGCTGCACCAGTACCGCAGGGTCGCGCCGCGCGCCCTGCGCAGAGCGGCGATGAACACGGCGGGCCGCTGGATCATCGAGCGTCAGGAGAACGACGGCTGCTGGGGAGGCATCCAGCCGCCCGCCGTCTACTCGGTCATCGCGCTGCATCTGCTCGGCTACGACCTCGAACACCCGGTGATGCGTGAGGGGCTGGCCTCGCTAAACCGTTTCGCCGTGTGGCGCGACGACGGCGCGCGGATGATCGAGGCGTGTCAGTCGCCGGTGTGGGACACCTGCCTGGCCACCATCGCGCTGGCCGACGCGGGCGTGCCCGCCGACCACCCGCAGCTCGTCAAGGCCGTGGACTGGATGCTCGGGGAGGAGATCGTCCGGCCCGGCGACTGGTCGGTCAAGCGGCCCCAACTGCCGCCGGGCGGGTGGGCGTTCGAGTTCCACAACGACAACTACCCCGACATCGACGACACCGCGGAGGTCGTCCTCGCACTGCGCCGCGTCCGGCATCACGACCCGGACCGCGTCGAGAACGCCATCGGACGCGGGGTCCGCTGGAATCTCGGCATGCAGTCCAAGGACGGCGGCTGGGGCGCGTTCGACGTCGACAACACCAGTGCCTTCCCCAACCGGCTGCCGTTCTGCGACTTCGGGGAGGTGATCGACCCGCCCTCCGCGGACGTGACGGCGCACGTGGTGGAGATGCTGGCGGTCGAGGGGCTCGCCCATGACCCGCGCACCCGCCGGGGCATCGAGTGGCTGCTCTCCCATCAGGAGCCGAACGGCTCCTGGTTCGGGCGCTGGGGCGTCAACTACGTCTACGGGACGGGGTCCGTGGTCCCGGCGCTCGCGGCGGCGGGACTGCCCGGCTCGCACCCGGCGATCCGCCGGGCGGTGGCCTGGCTGGAGTCCGTGCAGAACGAGGACGGAGGCTGGGGCGAGGACCTGCGCTCCTACGACGACGTCGCCGGATGGAGCGGACGCGGCGCCTCGACCGCCTCACAGACCGGCTGGGCCCTGCTCGCCCTGCTCGCCGCGGGGGAGCACGACTCCAAGGCCGCCGAGCGCGGGGTGGTCTGGCTCGCGGAGACGCAGCTGCCCGACGGCACCTGGGACGAGCCGTACTTCACGGGGACCGGCTTCCCGTGGGACTTCTCGATCAACTACCACCTCTACCGCCACGTCTTCCCGCTCACCGCGCTCGGCCGCTACGTCCACGGAGAGCCCTTCTCCGCAGCCGAGGGGGGCTGATATGGACAGGACGCCCGCCCCGGCCCCGCTTCTGATCGCCTGCGCGCTCGGCATCGAGCACCTCGCCCTGCGCAGTGGCGACCGGAGCGGCGCCGGCGGGCCGGTCACCGTGCTGCGTACCGGCATGGGACCCAGGGCCGCCGACCGGTCGGTCACCCGGGCGCTGGCCGACCCGGAGCTGGCCACGGCGGCCGTGCTCGCCACCGGCTTCTGCGCGGGGCTCGCCCCGGGCATGCACCCCGGTGACCTGGTCGTCGCCGAGGAGACCCGCGACCCGGGCGGCACCACGCCGTGCGTGGGCACCGATCTGCTGGTCAAGGAACTCGCCCGCGCCCTGCCGGGCCGCACCGTCCACACGGGGCCGCTCACCGGCTCCGATCACGTGGTCCGCGGTCACGAGCGCTCCGGTCTGCTCGCGACCGGAGCCATCGCCGTCGACATGGAGTCGGCGGCCACGCTGCTCGGCGCGGTCCGCTCGGGAACCCGTCCCGTTGCGGCCGTCCGGGTGGTCGTGGATGCTCCAGAACATGAGCTCGTCCGAATCGGCACGTTTCGCGGTGGAATATCAGCCTTCCGCGTTCTTCGTTCCGTGTTTCCCGCTTTTTTCGAATGGCACCGTTCTTTGTCGCTCCCTCGGAGGTGAGCCGTATGGCCATGCCGCTTCGGCAGTCCATGAAGGTCGCTGCGTACCTGTTTGAACAGAAGCTAAGGAAGCGGGACAAGTTCGCCCTGCTCGTCGAGCTGGAACCGCTCTTCGCCTGCAACCTCGCGTGCGAGGGCTGCGGCAAGATCCAGCACCCCGCCGGTGTGCTCAAGCAGCGCATGCCGGTCGCCCAGGCGGTGGGCGCGGTCCTCGAATCCGGTGCGCCGATGGTGTCCATCGCCGGCGGTGAGCCGCTGATGCACCCTCAGATCGACGAGATCGTGCGGCAGTTGGTGGCGAAGAAGAAGTTCGTCTTCCTCTGCACCAACGCGATGCTGCTGCGCAAGAAGATGGACAAGTTCACGCCCTCGCCGTACTTCGCCTGGGCCGTCCACATCGACGGGCTGCGCGAGCGGCACGACGAGTCCGTCGCGAAGGAAGGCGTCTTCGACGAGGCCGTCGAGGCCATCAAGGAGGCCAAGCGCCGCGGCTTCCGCGTCACCACGAACTCGACCTTCTTCAACACCGACACCCCGCAGACCGTCATCGAGGTGCTGAACTACCTCAACGACGACCTGAAGGTCGACGAGATGATGCTCTCGCCCGCCTACGCCTACGAGAAGGCCCCCGACCAGGAGCACTTCCTCGGCGTCCAGCAGACCCGGGAACTGTTCAAGAAGGCCTTCGCGGGCGGCAACCGGCGCCGCTGGAGGCTCAACCAGAGCCCGCTCTTCCTGGACTTCCTGGAGGGCAAGGTCGATTTCCCGTGCACCGCGTGGGCGATCCCGAGCTACTCGCTCTTCGGCTGGCAGAAGCCCTGCTACCTGATGAGCGACGGGTACGTGCAGACGTACAAGCAGCTCCTGGAGGAGACCGACTGGGACTCCTACGGCCGCGGCAAGGACGAGCGGTGCGCCAACTGCATGGCGCACTGCGGCTACGAGCCGACCGCGGTCCTCGCCACCATGGGCTCCCTCAAGGAGTCCATCCGGGCCGCCCGTGAGACCTTCACGGAAAGCCGGGGGTGAGGCCATGACCGCCGTTTCCCTGGGCCTCCCAGAGGTACCGCTCCGGCCGATCGCGGAGCGCCGTGTGACGCGGCGGATCCAGGTCGGACCGGTGGCGGTCGGCGGCGGGGCGCCCGTGTCCGTCCAGTCGATGACCACGACCCGTACGTCGGACATCGGCGCCACACTCCAGCAGATCGCCGAACTGACCGCGTCCGGCTGCCAGATCGTCCGTGTCGCCTGCCCCACGCAGGACGACGCGGACGCGCTCGCGACCATCGCCGAGAAGTCGCAGATCCCGGTGATCGCGGACATCCACTTCCAGCCGAAGTACGTGTTCGCGGCCATCGACGCCGGCTGCGCGGCGGTGCGGGTGAACCCCGGCAACATCAAGCAGTTCGACGACAAGGTGAAGGAGATCGCCCGGGCCGCGAGGGACGCGGGGATCCCCATCCGCATCGGGGTGAACGCGGGCTCGCTCGACAGGCGGCTGCTCCAGAAGCACGGGAAGGCGACGCCCGAGGCGCTCGTCGAGTCCGCGCTCTGGGAGGCCTCCCTCTTCGAGGAGCACGGCTTCCGGGACATCAAGATCTCGGTCAAGCACAACGACCCGGTCGTCATGGTCAACGCCTACCGGCAGCTGGCCGCCGCCTGCGACTACCCGCTGCACCTCGGCGTGACCGAGGCGGGTCCGGCGTTCCAGGGGACCATCAAGTCGGCCGTGGCGTTCGGCGCCCTGCTCTCCGAGGGCATCGGCGACACCATCCGGGTCTCGCTGAGCGCGCCGCCCGCCGAGGAGTGCAAGGTCGGCATCCAGATCCTGGAGTCGCTCGGACTGCGGCAGCGACGGCTGGAGATCGTCTCCTGCCCGTCCTGCGGGCGGGCCCAGGTCGACGTGTACAAGCTGGCCGACGAGGTCACGGCCGGCCTGGAGGGCATGGAGGTCCCGTTGCGCGTCGCCGTCATGGGCTGCGTCGTCAACGGTCCCGGCGAGGCACGGGAGGCGGACCTGGGGGTCGCCTCCGGCAACGGCAAGGGGCAGATCTTCGTCAAGGGCGAGGTCATCAAGACCGTCCCCGAGTCGAAGATCGTGGAGACGCTCATCGACGAGGCGATGAAGATCGCCGAGCAGATGGAGAACGACGGCGTCGCGTCCGGGGAACCGGCCGTCACCGTGAGCTGATCAGCACGGACCGAGAGGGGGCCCGACGTGACGATTCTGGAGAACATCCGGGGACCACGCGACCTGAAGGCGCTGTCCGAGGCGGAAATCGGTGAACTGGCCGACGAGGTGAGGGAGTTCCTGGTGCACGCGGTCGCCAGGACCGGTGGTCACCTCGGACCCAACCTGGGAGTGGTGGAGCTGTCCATCGCCCTCCACCGGGTCTTCGAGTCGCCCTTCGACCGCATCCTGTGGGACACCGGCCATCAGAGCTACGTACACAAACTGCTGACTGGACGTCAGGACTTCTCCAAGCTGCGCGGCAAGGGCGGCCTCTCCGGCTATCCCTCCCGCGAGGAGTCCGAGCACGACGTCATCGAGAACAGCCACGCCTCCACGGCGCTAGGCTGGGCGGACGGGCTCGCCAAGGCCCGGCAGGTGCAGGGCGAGAAGGGCCACGTCGTCGCGGTCATCGGCGACGGCGCGCTGACCGGCGGCATGGCCTGGGAGGCGCTCAACAACATCGCCGCGGCCAAGGACCGGCCCCTGATCATCGTCGTCAACGACAACGAACGCTCGTACGCCCCCACCATCGGCGGCCTCGCCAACCACCTCGCGACCCTGCGGACCACCGACAGCTACGAGCAGGTGCTCGCCTGGGGCAAGGACGTCCTGCTGCGCACCCCCCTCGTCGGCAACACGATCTACGAGTCGCTGCACGGCGCGAAGAAGGGCTTCAAGGACGCGTTCGCGCCGCAGGGCATGTTCGAGGACCTCGGGCTCAAGTACGTCGGTCCCATCGACGGTCACGACGTGGGAGCCGTGGAGTCCGCGCTGCGCCGGGCGAAACGCTTCCACGGTCCCGTGCTCGTCCACTGCCTGACGGAGAAGGGACGCGGCTACGAACCCGCGCTCGCGCACGAGGAGGACCACTTCCACACGGTCGGCGTGATGGACCCGCTCACCTGCGAGCCCCTCGCCCCGTCCAACGGCCCTTCCTGGACCTCCGTGTTCGGCGACGAGATCGTCAGGATCGGCGAGGAGCGGGCGGACGTCGTGGCCATCACGGCGGCCATGCTGCATCCGGTCGGGCTCGGGAAGTTCGCCGAGCGGTTCCCCGACCGGGTGTGGGACGTCGGCATCGCCGAGCAGCACGCCACGGTGTCCGCGGCCGGACTCGCGACCGGCGGTCTGCATCCCGTCGTCGCCGTGTACGCGACCTTCCTCAACCGGGCCTTCGACCAGCTCCTCATGGACGTCGCGCTGCACCGCTGCGGTGTGACCTTCGTCCTCGACCGGGCCGGGGTCACCGGCGTCGACGGCGCCTCGCACAACGGCATGTGGGACATGTCGATCCTCCAGGTCGTGCCCGGCCTCAGGATCGCCGCTCCGCGCGACGCCGACCAGTTGAAGGCCCAGCTCCGGGAGGCGGTCGCCGTGGACGACGCGCCGACCCTGATCCGCTTCCCGAAGGAGTCCGTCGGTCCGGTGATCCCCGCGGTGGACCATGTGGGCGGGCTCGACGTCCTGCACCGGGGCGAGCGTCCCGAGGTCCTGCTCGTCGCGGTCGGCGTCATGGCCCAGGTCTGCCTCCAGACCGCCGACCTGCTCCAGGCCCGCGGCATCGGCTGCACCGTCGTCGACCCGCGCTGGGTCAAGCCGGTCGACCCGGCGCTGCCCCACCTCGCCGCCGAACACCGGCTCGTCGCCGTCGTCGAGGACAACAGCAGGGCCTCGGGCGTCGGCGCCGCCGTCTCGCTGGCCCTCGGGGACGCCGAAGTCGACGTGCCCGTAAGACGGTTCGGCATCCCCGAGCAGTTCCTCGCGCACGCCAAGCGGTCCGAGGTGCTCGCCGACATCGGGCTCACGCCCGTGGAGATCGCCGGACGGATCAGCGCCGCCCTGGCCGTCAGGGACGAGCGGGCCAAGGCCGCGTACGAACCGATCGAGGCCGCCGACCGGCCGGCCGAGAAAGAGTCGTCCAAGGAGAAACAGGAATGACCGACCCTGCCCAGAAGGGGGAGTTCGACCTCGGCGCGCTCCTCGCCGAGCGCGGAGCCGAGCGCTACGAACTGCACACGAAGTACCTGAACCACCAGCTCCCGCGCATGCTGCACACCATCGGCTTCGACAAGGTCTACGAGCGGGCCGAGGGGGCCCACTTCTGGGACGCGGACGGCAACGACCACCTGGACATGCTCGCCGGCTTCGGGGTGATGGGCCTCGGCCGCCATCACCCCGTCGTCCGGCGGGCGCTCCACGACGTCCTGGACGCCTCGCTCGCCGACCTCACCCGCTTCGACTGCCAGCCGCTGCCGGGCCTGCTCGCGGAGCGGCTGCTCACCCACAGCCCGCACCTGGACCGGGTGTTCTTCGGCAACAGCGGTACGGAGGCGGTCGAGACCGCGCTGAAGTTCGCCCGGTACGCCACCGGCCGACCGCGGATCCTGTACTGCGCGCACGCCTTCCACGGGCTGACCACCGGTTCCCTGTCCGTGAACGGCGAGGACGGCTTCCGCGAGGGCTTCGCGCCGCTGCTGCCCGACACGGCCGTCCCGCTCGGTGATCTGGACGCCCTGGCAAGGGAGTTGAAGAAGGGCGACGTCGCCGCGCTCATCGTGGAGCCGATCCAGGGGAAGGGCGTCCACGAGTCCCCGCCCGGATATCTGCGCGCCGCCCAGGAGCTGCTGCACCGGCACAAGGCACTGCTCATCGCGGACGAGGTGCAGACCGGCCTCGGCCGGACCGGGGACTTCTACGCCTACCAGCACGAGGAGGGCGTCGAACCGGACCTGGTGTGCGTCGCCAAGGCGCTCTCCGGCGGCTATGTGCCGGTGGGCGCGACCCTCGGAAAGGACTGGATCTTCAAGAAGGTCTACTCCTCGATGGACCGGGTCCTCGTGCACTCGGCGAGTTTCGGCTCCAACGCGCAGGCCATGGCGGCGGGGCTCGCTGTGCTCTCCGTGATGGAGAACGAGCAGACCGTCGCCCACGCGCGGATCACCGGGGAACTGCTGAAGTCCCGGCTGGCGGCCCTGGTCGACCGCTACGAGCTGCTCAGCGAGGTGCGCGGGCGGGGTCTGATGATCGGCATCGAGTTCGGCCGGCCCGCGTCGCTCAAGCTGCGCGGCCGCTGGAGCATGCTGCAGGCCGCGCGCAAGGGTCTGTTCGCGCAGATGGTCGTCGTGCCTCTGCTCCAGCGGCACCACATCCTCACCCAGGTCTCCGGCGACCACCTGGAGGTGATCAAGCTGATCCCGCCCCTGGTCATCGACGAGCGGGATGTCGACCGGTTCGTGGAGGCCTTCACCGCGGTGATGGAGGACGCGCACAACGGCGGCGGGCTGATGTGGGACTTCGGGAAGACGCTGGTGAAGCAGGCGGTGGCGAACCGCTGAGACCCGGCCGCACCGGCGGTCGCCGCGAAGGCGGTGCGGGTGCGGCGGACCTTTTGCCTCTGGGGCAAGAAAATTGCCCCAGAGGTAATTGTTTGGCTCAATGGTCCCATGAGCCCTGCCGACACAGGGGCGGTCGACGAGCCGTCCGCCGAGCTGCACGCCGTGGCGCCCCGGCTCCGGGCCCTGCGCCGCAGCGCCTCCCTCACGCTGGAGGCGGCCGCCCGCGCGGCCGGGCTCTCGCCCGCCCATCTCTCCCGGCTGGAGACCGGACAGCGCCAGCCCTCGCTGCCGATGCTGCTCACGCTGGCCCGTGTCTACGGTACGACGGTCTCGGAACTGCTCGGCGAGGCGGTCCCCGACCGTGACGCGATCGTACGGGCCGCCGCCATGGAACCGGCCCCGGCCGGGGGCTGGACCTACTGGCAGGCGGGCTCCGCGGGCCGCGGCATGCAGGCGCTGCGTGTGCACGTCCCGTACGGTTCGCAGGGCGACATCGTGCGCGTCCACCCGGGCGAGGAGTGGCTGTACGTCCTCCGGGGGCGGCTCAGTCTGCGCCTCGGGGACACCGCGCACGTCCTCGCGCCGGGAGACAGCGCCCACTTCGACTCGCTGACCCCGCACCGCATCGCCGCCGCCGAACGCGACGGAGCCGAGCTCCTCTTCGTACACACCCTGCTGCAGAGCCCCGTCGCCGCGCTGTGCCTCGGCCCGGCGACGGGCCACCCCACCTCGGGAGAGACGTCATGACCGAACCCACAGAACGCCGCCGCTCCATGGAGGACAGGTTCCCGCGCGCCCTGTGGGTGCGGCTGATCATCTACGTCGCCGTCGGCCACCTGTTCGCGGCCTTCATCTACCTGCTCTTCACGCTGGGCGCGCAGAACCAGTAGGGGGTCCGGTCCCGGCGGGCGGCTCAGTCCAGGAGCCGCCCGCGCAGGCGTTCCCGCAGCTCCGGCGTCAGTCCCAGGCCCTGCTCCAGATAGACCTCGACGCTGCCCCAGGTCTCCTCGATCGTCTCGAAGGCGGCCGTCAGGTACGCGGCGCGCGCGTCGAACAGCGGGCTGAGCAGTTCCATCACCTCGGGGGAGTAGGCACCGGCCGAGGAGCCGTTGCGGTGCACCTTGTAACGGCGGTGCGCGGCGTTCGACTCCAGGTAGTCGGCCACGATCGCCTCGCGCTCGACGCCGAGGGCGAGCAGGGTGACCGCGATGGACAGCCCGGCACGGTCCTTGCCCGCCGCGCAGTGCATCAGCGCGGGCACACTGTCGTCGGCCAGGGCGTGCAGCACCTGGGAGTGCTCGGCCGTGCGCTCCCTGACGATCGTGCGGTAGGAGTTGATCATCCGGTTCTCGGCCTTGCCGTCGCCGAGGATCGCGCGCAGCTGGTCGAGATCGCCGTCGCGGACCATCTTCCAGAACTCGCTGCCGTCCGCGGGGTCGCTCAGCGGGAGGTTCACGTTCCGCACGCCCGGCAGTTCGACGTCCGGGCCCTCCAGCTTCTGGTCCGCGGCATTACGGAAGTCGAAGATCGTGTGGAGACCCAGGGAGGCGAGGAACGCGGCGTCCTCCTCCGTGGCGTGGGCGAGGTGGCCGCTGCGGAACAGGTGCCCATGACGCACTCGCCGGCCGTCCGCGGTGGGCAGTCCGCCCACGTCGCGGAAGTTGCGCACTCCGCCGAGCTCGGGCTCGGTCGACGGGACCTGCTGCGTCACGGGGGCTCCTCCCATTCGGCCGCCGGCGTCGCCGTGCTGGACTCGGCGCCGCTCGTCGGCAGTTGTACCGGCTCGCGCTCCCGACGATACGACATGGGTTCCTCGGGCAATGAGTTGTCCACAGCCGATGCCTTCCGGACGGAACGCCCTGGGAGCGACGCATTGTGACATCTGATGTCGAATGCGTGTTTGAATCCCGCGATGGACCGGTCGCGCGCTTCTGGCCGCCTCGATCCCATGGGGCAATCGAGGCGAAACAGGGCATGAGGGGGTGTCGTTTTGCGCGTCATTCCGTACAGGGATCCGGATGTACCGGATATCCGCTCATGCAGCATCTGTCTGTTCTGTCCGAATAGGTGCCTTCGTTACAACTAGCCCTGGAATAGGGCGCCCTGGGGCGAGTCGCGTGAGGAGCGTCATATTCGTGACGATGCGTTGCCGTCCTCATTACTCAACCTGCCTGGATTTACAGGTGGGTTGAGAGGTCGGGAAGATCGTCGCTCCACGGAGGGTGACGGCGGTTTCCGCATGGATCAAGAAAGGCGAGCGCACAGAAACCGCACATAGTTGTCGACGCGCTCTCATGTCGCTTACGTTCTGCCTCAATCCGGACGGACGCCCAATCCTGCCGCCGCCCGGAATCCGCACACTCACCCGTACACGGCAGGAGCGGGGGACCCACAGGTTCCGCGCCTGGTCCGGTTCTTTTCCGGAACAGGCTAGGGGTACAGCCGCGCAGCAGCGTGGCCGGGCATCTCCAGCCCGCACCCGACAGCTCACCCCGCAGGCGCCGGAGAGGAATTCGTCATGCCCGCGAAGGGTAAGCACCGCCGTCCCAAGTCCTTGCGTTTCACCCGCTCGATCGCCGTGGCCGGAACCGGTGGCGCCGCACTCGCGCTGCCCCTGATGGGAGCCACCGGCGCCCACGCCGCGACCCCGGCCACCGCCGTCGCGCACCATGTCGAGAAGGCCGCGACCGCCGTTCCCGCGAAGAAGGCCGCCAAGGCCGCCGGGACGAAGACGTACGCGGTGAGGTCCGGCGACTACCTCTCGAAGATCGCCGACGAGCAGAACGTCAGCGGCGGCTGGAAGAAGATCTACGCCGACAACCGCTCCGCCATCGGCGGCGACCCGTCGCTGATCCACCCCGGTCTGGAGCTGTCGCTCGGCAAGAAGGCCGCCACGCACTCGGCCACGCACTCGGCCGCCCGGACGACCACCTCGGCGAAGGCCGGTCAGGCGACCCAGGCCGCCGACACGGCCCCCTCCGACACCGCTTCCGCCACTCCTTCCACCGCCCCTTCCGCCGCCCCTTCCACCGGCACCTCGTCCGGCTACACCCTGCCGGTCGCGAGCAGCTCCGTCGGCACGGGTTACAAGGTGGCGGGCGGCATGTGGTCCAGCGGTTACCACACGGGCGTGGACTTCGTGATCCCGACCGGCACCACGCTCAAGTCCATCGCCGCGGGCACCGTCGTCTCCGCGGGCTGGGGCGGCGCCTACGGCAACCAGGTCGTCATCCAGCACGCCGACGGCAAGTACTCCCAGTACGCCCACATGTCGTCGCTGTCCGTCTCGGCGGGGCAGACCGTCACCGAGGGGCAGCAGATAGGTCTCTCCGGTGCCACGGGCAACGTGACCGGACCGCACCTGCACTTCGAGATCCGCACCACGCCGGACTACGGCTCCGACGTCGACCCGATCGCGTACCTGCGCTCGCACGGTGTCGCCGTGGGCTGACCCCCCCAGCCTCCTGCTCCTGACGGCAGGAAGATCTCCGAAGGCCGGACCCCTCGATCCCCCGGGTCCGGCCTTCGGTGTGCCCGCGGCAACGGCCCCTGGGCGATCGCTGCTTCAACATCCTTGACGCGAGCCTTATTCCATAGTTGACCAATGCTTGGCGAGTGGCTTATCTCACCGGCCGTCAACCCTTCCCTACGGTCGCGTAGCTCACATCAAAAGGTGAATCATGCTCCATGTGGCAGACGATTCGAAGAGTGACAACAGATCAGTGATCGGGTCGTACGTGGCGGTGGGGGACAGCTTCACCGAGGGCGTCGGCGACCCTGGGCCCGACGGAGCGTTCGTCGGCTGGGCGGACCGGTTCGCGGTACTTCTCGCGGACCGCAGGCCCGAAGGCGATTTCGGCTACACCAACCTCGCCGTGCGCGGCAAACTGCTCGACCAGATCGTCGAGTCCCAGCTCCAGAGGGCCAAGGAACTCGGCCCGGACCTGGTCTCGTTCTGCGCAGGCGGCAACGACATCATCCGCCCCGGCACCGACCCCGACGAGGTCGCGGAACGCTTCGAGCGCGCGATCGTCGACCTCACCTCCGCCGTCGGCACCGTCATGGTGACCACCGGCTTCGACACGCGTGGCGTCCCCGTGCTCAAGCACCTGCGCGGCAAGATCGCCACCTACAACGGGCATGTGCGTGCCATCGCGGACCGCTACGGCTGTCCCGTCCTCGACCTCTGGTCCCTGAAGACGATCCAGGACCGCCGGGCCTGGGACGGCGACCGGCTGCACCTCTCTCCCGAGGGGCACACCCGGGTGGCGCTCCGTGCCGGACAGGTACTCGGCCTGGAGGTCCCGGCCGACCCGGACCAGCCCTGGCCGCCCCTCCCGCCGCGCGGCACGCTGGAGGTGCGCCGCGACAACATCCAGTGGGCGCGCGAGTACCTCGTCCCGTGGATCGGACGGCGGCTGCGCGGGGAGTCCTCGGGCGATCACGTCGCGGCCAAGGGCGCCCTCTCCCCGGACGACATCAAGATGCGCATCGAGTCGGTCGCCTGAGACCTGCGCCGGCCCGGTCGGCAGGGCCGGCCGGGCCGGTCGGGACCGGTACCCGGGCGCCCGACCGGCCCGGTCCCGGTGGCCGCGGCGCCCCGGGCCGGGTGCGGATCAGGGGTACCGGCCGCTCCCGACGGGATCCGGGACGACCACCCGCCCGGCGGTCCACGCCGGGGAGCGGGCGAAGCGCGGTACGGGGCCGGTACGGGACCGGCGCCGTGTCAGCTAGCGCACCGCCGCCATCAACGCCTCGCGTTCCAGGCCCAGTTCGCGGGCGAGTGCCTCGTCCGCCCATTCCTGGGTCCGCGCCCGTGACACCGCTCCGGAGTACGCCGTCATCTGGACCGCCAGTCCGTCCAGCAGCGCCGTGAGCCTGAGGGCCGCGGTCGTGGGGTCCGGGCAGCGGAACTCGCCGGCGGCCACGCCCTCCGCGATCACCTCGGTCATCGCGGCCTTCCACTGCCGGTCGAGATCACGGGTGACCTCGCGCAGCGCGGGCTCCCGCAGGGCGACCGCCCAGCCCTCGATCCACAGGCGCCAGCCCTTGGCCTGGCCCGTCGGGGCGTACCACCGCACGGCGGCCCGAAGGCGTCGCAGCGCCGTCGTACGGCGGCCGAGCAGCTTGCGCAGATGGGCGAGGTCGTCCTCGGCCGCGTAGGTGAACGCGGCGGCGACCAGCTTCTCCTTCGTCGAGAAGTGGTACAGCACCAGCGCGTTGCTCACGCCGAGGGCCGAGGCCACGTCGGCGATCCGTACCGCCGCGACGCCTCGCGCCTCGATCTGTTCCACGGCGGCGCGCAGCAACTCCTCACGCCGCTCCGCCACGCTCAACCGGACTCTCGCCACGCGGCAACCCTACACAGCCCTTTGCCGGAAGCCCCGACAGGAGCGGAGCGGGTCCGGGCCGGCTCCGGCCGGCCGCGCCCGCCGTCGGCCGGTGAACTCTCCTCGCGGCAGGAATCGCCGCCCCCGGCCCGGCGCCGCGTTCCTCAGCGGTACCAGCCGAACCGCTCCGCGATGACCGGCAGCCGGTCGGTGACGATGGCGTGGGCGGCGGCCCGCGGGGTCGTGCCGTCGGCCTCCGCGCGCGCGAGCGTCCGGTCGATCAGGGCGCGCATGGAGCGCCGGGTGTGGGCGAACGCCTCGTCCGCGTCGGCGCCGATGTCGCCGAACAGGGTCCACCACCACCAGGCGTTCGTACCGGAGTTGACCACGACGTCGGGCAGGACGGTGATCCCGCGCGCGGCGAGCAGTTCCTCCGCGTCCGCGAGGACGGGCATGTTGGCAGCCTCGACGATCCAACGGGCCGTGATCTCCCGCTGGTTCGCCGTGTCGATCGCGTACGAGACCGCGGCGGGCACCAGGACCTCGGCATCGGCGGACAGCCAGGCGTCACCGGGGAGTTCGCGGTCTGCCGGGCGCAGTACCGCGCGGTCGACCGTTCCGTAGGCGTCCCGTGCCGCGAGCAGTGCCTCGACGTCGAGGCCGTCCGGGTTCGCGATGGTTCCCTTGACGTCGGCGACGGCCACGATCCTGAGTCCCGCGCACGCGAGGAAGCGCGCGGTGGCCCCGCCCATGGTGCCGAGCCCCTGCACGGCGACCCGTGTGCCCGCGTACGGTGTCCCGGCCCGGTCCAGCGCGGCGAGCACCGACTCGGCGACTCCGCAGCCGCCGACCAGCTCGTCGAGACCGATGCCGTCCACCTCGACCGCGAAGGCGTCCGCGAGCCGCTTCCGGGCCGCCGCCTCGTCGTCGAGCAGCGGGTACACGGCCTGGATGGACGAGACGAGGCCGGCCTCCGCGGCGGCCCGGTCGACCAGGTCCTGGGTGAGCCCGAGGTCCTCACCGGTGGTCCAGAAGGCCTCGATGTAGGGACGCATGGCGCGCAGATAGCGCACCAGCAGGCCGTACGCCGCCGGGTCCTGGGGATCGCAGTCGATCCCGCCCTTGGCGCCGCCCAGCGGGATGTACCGGCCCTCGGGGTTGTAGTGCAGGGCCTCTTTCATGGTCATGCCGCGGGCGAGTCCGGCGACCTCCTCCAGCGTGCAGCCGGGCCGCATCCGCAGACCGCCGCTGGAGACGCCCCGCACGAGCCGGTCGACGACGAGGAATCCCTGACGGCCGCTGACATGGTCCGTCCAGGTGAGCGTCATCAGGGGGGCGGCGGCGGTCATGGGGTCTCCTCGGGGACGGCGATCAGGGTGGGGCCGGGGGTGCGCAGGGCCTCGGCGAGCGCGGCGCTCAGCTCGTCCGGGCCGTACGCGTGCGTGCCCTGCCCTCCGTAGGCGCGGGCCAGGGCGGGCAGGTCGACCGGAGCGAGGTCGACGGCCGTGGGGGTGTCGCCCCGGGCGGCCATCTCGTCGCGGATCTCTCCGTAGCCGCCGTTGTCGAACACCACGACGGGCAGCGGGAGGCGGAGCTGTACCGCGGTCGCCAGTTCCTGCACGGTGAACTGGAGGCCGCCGTCGCCGCTGAGCGCCACGACCTCGCGGCCGGGGCACGCCGCCTTGGCTCCGATCGCCGCGGGCAGAGCGTAGCCGAGCGTGCCGTAGCCGGTCGGGTGAAGATAGCGGCCCGCGGGGCCGAGCGGGAGGTGGGGGAGGGCTCCGTAGTAGCAGCACCGGGCGCTGTCCGAGGTGATCACGGCGTCGTCGGCGAGGACGGAACGGACGGCCCGCAGGTAGGGGATCCAGCGGGCGTCGCGTGCGGCGGTCTCGGCGTTCCGCGCGGCCCGCAGGGCCGCCGCCCGCCGGACGGGGTCCTCGACGGGCACGCGCGCGTATCCGTCGGTGCCGCCGGGTCGCCCGACGGCGGCGAGCAGGGCCGTCAGGGAGAGCCGCGCGTCGCCGACGACGGCGAAGTCCGCGGCGAGCCCCGCGTACATCTGGTCCGGGTCCAGGTCCACCCGGATCAGCGCGCCGTTCAGGACGGGCGGCGCGGACCAGAAGTCGGACTCGGCGAGTTCGGTGCCCACGGCGAGCACGGCGTCGCGTTCCGCGAGCCAGTTCCGGACCGCGGGGCTGTGCAGCGACACGCCGACGGCCAGCGGATGGGTCTCCGGGACGATCCCCTTGCCGTTGGCCGTGGTCAGGACAGGAGCGCCGAGCCTCTCGGCGAGGGCCAGGACCGGGACGGCCGCGCCGCGCGCTCCGCCGCCGAGCACGAGCGCCGGACGGCGGGCCTCGCGCAGCGCCCCGGCGGCCCGCTCCACGGCGAGGGGCGCCGGGGCGAGGGGGACGACGGGAGGAGTGACGCGTACGGGGCCTGTCTCCTCGGCGGTCTCCAGCAGATCGAGGGGGATCTCGATGTGCGCGGGGCGCGGCCGGCCGGTACGGAACAGGGTGAAGGCGCGGGCCACCGCCGCGTCGATCTCGGCGACCGAGGACACGCGGTGGCTGAACGCGGCCACGCCCCGTAGGGCCTCCGTCTGACTGCGCGTCTCGTGCAGCAGGCCGGTCGCGAGCCGGGGGTGGCGCAGGGGCATCCCCGGGGAGACGACGAGCAGCGGCACGCTGTCCGAGTAGGCCTGGCCGACGGCCGCCGCCGCGTTCAGCAGGGCGGGTCCGCTCGTGGTGATCACGACACCGGGGCGCCCGGTCGCGCGCGCGTAGCCGTCGGCGGCGTATCCGGCGCCCTGTTCGTGGCGCGTCAGGACGTGCCGGACGCCGTACGCGGACAGGTGGCGGTGGATCTCCAGGTTGTGCGTGCCGGGAATGCCGAAGGCCCGGGTCACGGCGTGCGCGGACAGGGCCCGGACGAGGGCTTCGCCGCCGGTGAGCGTCTCACCCATCACAGGCTCCGCACGACGTACGGGGCGGCCTCGGCCGTGGCCGTTTCGGCGGGGAGGTCGGACACGGTGTCTCCAGACGTGGACGGGCCGGCGCGGTCCTCGCGCCATGGGTACGAGAACCTGTCTACTGAATCGTGAGTCAGTATCGAAACGAGTGCCGGGTCATGTCAACGCACGGGATCGACGGCGCCGGGAGACACCGCGACGACCGCGTGCGAGGGCCCGGTCGGCGCCGGGGGAACGGCGGCGCCGGGAAAGGCCCCGCCGGAGCGGAAGAAGCGGGGGTGCGGCGGGGTTGAGCAGATACGGACCCGGGGCCACGGACGACGCGTTGTGACCGGGGTGACCCGGCGCTGTCAGAGGCGACGACCATAATGAAAGCCTGACCGACTCCATCTGGAGGTATCCGTGACCGGTTTCCGTACCCTGAGCTCCGGGCTCCGCGCGCTGCGGCCCGCCGCCTTCGGCGCGGATCCGGCTGGTGCGCGCATGCGCCGCATCCGCAATTCGCCGAACTTCGCGGACGGGGTCTTCCAGAACCCGGAGACCGCCCGAACCCGCCCCGACGGCTCGATGGTGGAGTTCGCGAAGGTCTACTTCCGCAGCGAGGAGCGCGCCCACCGCTCCCCGGTCGGGACCGTGCCGGTGCACGCGACGACGCTCGCCGACCTGGCCAGGCCCGCCGCGACCGGGCTGCGGCTCACCTGGATGGGGCACTCCAGCGTCCTCGCCGAGATCGACGGCCACCGCGTGCTGTTCGACCCGGTCTGGGGAGAGCGCTGTTCCCCGTTCGCCTTCGCCGGCCCCAAGCGGCTGCACCCGGTTCCCCTGCCGCTCGCCGCGCTCGGCACGGTCGACGTCGTGGTGATCTCGCACGACCACTACGACCACCTGGACATGCCCACGATCAAGGCGCTGGGCGGCACGGACACGGTGTTCGCCGTGCCGCTCGGCGTCGGTGCCCATCTGGAGCACTGGGGCGTCCCGGCCGACCGGATCCGCGAGCTGGACTGGCACGAGTCGACCAGGGTCGGCGGGATCACCCTGACGGCGACGCCCGCGCGCCATTTCTGCGGGCGCGGCCTGCGCAACACCCAGCACACCCTCTGGGCCTCCTGGGTCGCCGAGGGCGACGAGCACCGGATCTACCACAGCGGCGACACCGGGTACTTCCAGGGCTTCAAGGACATCGGCGCCGCCCACGGCCCGTTCGACGCCACGATGATCCAAATCGGCGCGTACAGCGACTTCTGGCCCGACATCCACATGACGCCCCAGGAGGGGATGCGCTCCCACCTGGACCTCCAGGGCGGGCGGCCCTCCGGCGTGATGCTGCCGATCCACTGGGGGACGTTCAACCTCTCGACCCATGCCTGGAGCGACCCGGGCGAGGGCACGCTGGCCGCCGCGCGCGCGGCCGGGGCGAGCGTCGCGCTGCCCCGCCCCGGAGAACCCTTCGAGCCGACCGCCGGGACCGTCCCCTCCGAGCCGTGGTGGCGTGGTGCGGCGCGTGTGCCGAAGGGCGGCTGGCCGGTCGTCGAGGAGACCGTCACCGATACGCCGGGTGACATCGCCGACGGCTCGGCGGAAGGAACCGGAGAGCCCGAAACGGTGTCCGCGGGCTGATCCACCGATCTGCGGCGAGGGCCGGGGAGCACCATGCTCCCCGGCCCTCGCTGTTTGCTTGCGACCGCTTCCGACCAGCTCTGATCGGATCCGGAGCCAGGCGCGAACGTGTGTCCGACGGGGTTATCGGTCAGCCGTGCGACGCCTCATACCAGAGCGGGACGCTACCCAGGGGACTTTGTCAACAGCCCACCGCACCTGATGCGTTGGCGACTACTGTCAGTTGCCGACGGGCGACGCAGGGCCGATTTTTGCGGCTCTCTCGACCGGCACCGCGACGGGGCACGCCCGAGTCGCGGAACCGCGGGAGCTCCACGCCCCCGACGCATCCAGTACGAGGACGCCGATGTCTCACCTCCGCGCACCGGCCGCACGCGCAGACCGCCGTGAGGGCGGCCGGCACGGCCGACCGGCCGCCCGCGCCAGCCTCGCGCCGCCCGAGACGCACCTGCGGCCCCAGTTGCTGCGCCTCGCGGTCCTGCCGCCGACCGCCGTGGCATTGAGCGCGTGCGCCGCCGTCCTGTTCACCGTCCGCTCCACCGGCGCCCGCCCCGGCCCCGTCCTGTGGGCCGTCCTCGCCGGAGCGGTCGGCGTGGCCCTGTCCGGCATCCTGATCGCCGCCGTGGCCGCCGACCGCGCCGCCGCGTCCGTACGGGAACGCATAGGAGCCCTGCGTCGCACGAGCGCCCGCACCGAGACCGAACTGCGCGACGTCGTCGAGGGACTGCGCCGCGGCGAGGACCCGCCCGCGCGCAGGAAGCGCCGCCGCCCGCCCGCGGACGCCGACGACTTCGAGCTGCTCGCCGCCGACCTCTCCCGTGCCCATGAGGGCGCCGTCGCGGCCGTCGTGCAGGCCGCGCAGCTCTCCAGCCGGACGGGCGACGACCAGAAGGTCGAGGTGTTCGTCAATCTGGCCCGGCGCCTCCAGTCCCTCGTGCACCGCGAGATCTCCATTCTCGACGAGCTGGAGAACGAGATCGAGGACCCGGACCTCCTCAAAGGGCTCTTCCACGTCGACCATCTGGCCACCCGCATCCGGCGTCACGCCGAGAACCTGGCCGTGCTCGGCGGCGCCGTCTCGCGCCGGCAGTGGAGCAACCCCGTCTCCATGACCGAGGTGCTGCGCTCCGCGATCGCCGAGGTCGAGCAGTACTCGCGGGTCAAGCTGGTGCCCCCGATCGACGGCACCCTGCGCGGCCACGCGGTCGCCGACGTCATCCACCTGCTCGCCGAACTCGTCGAGAACGCCACCTTGTTCTCCGCCCCGCACACCCAGGTGCTGCTGCGCGTCGACCTCGTCACCTCGGGACTGGCCATCGAGGTGGAGGACCGCGGACTCGGCATGCAGGCGGCCGAACAGGACCGGATGAACGCCCTGCTCGCCGATCCCGACCAGGTGAATGTCGCCGGCCTGCTCCAGGACGGGCGCATCGGCCTGTTCGTGGTCTCGCAGCTCGCCCGCCGGCACGGCATCCACGTACGGCTCCAGAACAACATCTACGGCGGTGTCCAGGCCGTACTCGTGGTCCCGCAGGGCCTGTTGGGCTCGGTGCCGGACGCCGTCGAGGACGCGGGCGCGGTACAGGCGCCGCCGAACGGGACGGACGGGCGGCACCGGCCGGCCCTCGGCCCGGGGTCCGCGCACACGCCGCCGGCACAGGTCCCGGTGCTGCCCGCCGCCCGCCCGGCGGCCCCCGTGGCGCCACGGCTGTCGTCACGTGAGCCGTCACGTGAGCCGTCACGGGAGTTGTCACGTGAGCCGTCACCAGGGTCCTTGCCCGAGCCCGTACGAGGGGAACGGACACCGCCGCGTGGCGTGGACGCGCCGGACGGGGGGCGCGGTGCCAAGCCGCTCCCGGTGCGCGGCGCCCGTGCGGAGCGGCCCAACCCGGCCGAGGCCGTACCCGGCATCCGCCCCGAGGACCGGCTCACCGCCGCGGAGAACGCGGCCGTGCCGCCCACACCGCGCACCGGCGTCGTCCGCGGCACCATGGGCAAGCCCGGCCTGCCCAAGCGGCGCGCCCAGGAACACCTCGCCCCGCAGTTGCGCGAAGGGCAGGCGCCCCGCCCGGACACGGACCGCCTCGTCGGGCACGACCCGGGTCTCATGGCGGCGTTCCAGCGCGGGATCGGGCTCGCGGAGGCCGCCCACGTGGAGCCGGCGGACCGGGAACGGCCGGAACCGTCCCGGACTCCGTCACCGACGTGGCCGGCCGCCCCGGCCGTCTTCCCGGACCGGGCGCGCCTGGAGGAACCGCCCGGGGACGGCGCGGACCCGCCCCCGGGCACCACCGCCGACGGCCGCGACCCCCTGGACGTACCCCTGGAGGGCGACACACCGGCGGAGGCTCACCCGGGCAGGGCGCGTGCGACGCACGCGCCGGCACCGCAAGGAGCCCACGACCTCGCGTCCGGCCACGACCGCACCACCCGCGACCGCGCCACCCGGCACGACGGGAGCGCACCGGCCGGATGACCACCCCCACAGCACCCACTCCCACCGCTCCCTCAGACCTTCGTACCTCAAGGAGTCGATCCCCCATGGCGAGCGATGCGCCGACCGGTCACGTATCCGATCTCGACTGGCTGATGAGCGGCCTTGTCCAGCGCGTACCCCACACCACGAGCGCGGTACTGCTCTCCAGCGACGGGCTCGTGAAGTCGGTCCACGGCCTCGACCCGGACAGCGCCGACCACATGGCGGCGCTCGCCTGCGGTCTCTACGCCCTCGGACGCAGTGCGGGTGTGCGGTTCGGGGACGGCGGCGAGGTGCGCCAGGTCGTGGTCGAACTCGACTCGACCCTGCTGTTCGTCTCCACGGCCGGCTCCGGCACCTGTCTCGCCGTGCTCGCGGGCCGCGAGGCCGACGCGGCCGTCCTCGGCTACGAGATGGCGATGCTCGTCAAGAGCGTCCGCCCCTATCTGGTCACCGCGCCCCGGCGGCAGGCCGTCGAACCCTCCGCGATGAGGTCTTGAACGTGGCCGCGGCCGGTGACGGGCCCTGGCTCGATGACGCGGCGGGACGCCTGGTGCGCCCCTACACCGTCAGCGACGGCCGGACCCGGCCGAGCACCGCGCTCGACCTCCTCTCCCAGGTCATGGCCACCGGAGCCACACCCCTCGGCTACCTCGGCCCCGAGCACTGCCAGGCGCTCGAACGCTGCCGGGCACCCGTCTCGGTCGCGGAGGTCGCCGCCCATCTGAAGCTGCCGGCGGCGGTCACCAAGGTGCTGCTGTCGGACCTCGTCGACTGCGGGGCGCTGACCACCAAGCCCCCTCGGTTCCACCACAACCCCACTGACCGGTCCCTTCTGGAGGCAGTGCTCGATGGATTACGACGACAGCTCTGACCTGTTCCCCACCGCGCTCAAGATCTTGGTGGCGGGAGGGTTCGGGGTCGGCAAGACGACGTTCGTCGGCGCGGTGAGCGAGATCGCGCCGCTCAGTACGGAGGAGCTGCTCACCACGGTCAGCGCCTCGACCGACCGGCTCGACGGGATCGAGAACAAGGTCGAGACGACCGTCGCGATGGACTTCGGCCGCATAACCCTGGATCCGGAACATGTCCTCTATCTGTTCGGCACCCCCGGGCAGGAGCGGTTCTGGTTCATGTGGGACGAGCTCTCCGACGGCGCGCTCGGGGCGGTGATCCTCGCCGACACCCGGCGCCTGGAGGACTGCTTCGCGGCCGTCGACTTCTTCGAACAGCGCGGTCTCGCGTTCATCGTCGCCGTCAACGAGTTCGACGGCTCGTACCGCTACGACCCGGCCGAGGTGCGCGCGGCCATCGACCTCGACCCCGAGATCCCCGTCGTCTGCTGCGACGCCCGGATCTCCAGCTCCGGGGTGCAGACCCTGCTCACCCTGGTCCGGCACCTCCTGGCCCACGCGCCCGCCCACACCTCGAGCCATGGAGCCCGTACATGAGCCACGACCCGCCCCGGCCGGCCGGGCGTCTGCTGCTGACACCGCAGGACAAGGACGCCCCGGCCCGGGTGCGGCGGCTGCGCAGGCTGGGCCTCGGGGAGCGCCCCGAGCCCGCCTTCGACGCCTTCGCGGACCATCTCGCGCGGGTCGCCGCGGCGCCGTACTCGATGGTCAACTTCATCGACGAGCGACAGCAGTTCTTCGCGGGTCTGCACACCCCGGACGGCGCCAGGGGCGCGCGGCTCATGGCCGGCGTGGACGGCAGCGAGCTCGAACCGGGCCGCTACATGGCCCGGGACCACGGCTTCTGCCCCCATGTGGTGGTGCGCCGCAAGGCGCTCGTCCTGGAGGACGTCTGCGACTACCCGCGCTTCGCCGGAAACCCGGTCGTCGACGAGTTCGGTGTGCGCTCCTACCTCGGTGCCCCGCTGCTCGACCGCAGCGGCATCGCCCTCGGCACCATCTGTGTCGTGGACATCGAGCCGCGCCCCTGGGGAAGGGCGGGCCTGGAGACGATCAAGGCGATGGCGGCCGAACTGGCCGGGCAGCTCGAACGGCGGGACGAGGCCCACGGGATCTGACGACGCGCCGGGGCGCGGGTCCGGCCTTGTCGGCGGTCCGGGACCCATCCTGTGACGTATGCCGGGACCCATCCCTGATGTATGTGATGAGCCCCCATAGAACGGGGGTGACGCATGTCCACGTAGTCATGCCTGATGTCACCGTCCCCCACTTCGCCTCCTCGCCCCGCGCCGCTCCGGCGGCCCGGCGACCGGCCCTCGGACGGGCCGGGAGAACGCGGGCGTGAAGGAAAGCTGGGGCCGCGCTTAAGAAATCCTCGATGGACCCAGGGCGCCGTCGTACGGCAGATTCCTGGGTGAATTCACCCCTCTCCCCGGTGCGGGTCCGCTTCGGCGTGCCCTTTCCCGGGACCTCACGCACAGGAGCCGTACGAGTGAAGGCGCTGGTCAAGGAGAAGGCGGAGCCCGGACTCTGGCTCAAGGACGTCCCGGAGCCGCAGGCCGGCCCCGGTGACGTACTGATCAAGGTTCTCAGGACCGGGATCTGCGGCACCGACCTGCACATCCGCAACTGGGACGGCTGGGCGCAGCAGACCATCACGACGCCCCTCGTGCTCGGCCACGAGTTCGTCGGCGAGGTCGTCGAGACCGGCCGCGACGTCAGCGACATCAACGTCGGCGACCGCGTCAGCGGGGAGGGCCACCTGGTCTGCGGCAAGTGCCGCAACTGTCTCGCCGGACGCCGTCACCTCTGCCGTGCCACCGTCGGCCTGGGCGTCGGCCGTGACGGCGCGTTCGCCGAGTACGTCGTGCTGCCCGCCACCAACGTGTGGGTGCACCGCGTCCCGGTCGACCTCGACGTCGCCGCGATCTTCGACCCGTTCGGCAACGCCGTCCACACCGCGCTGTCCTTCCCGCTGGTCGGCGAGGACGTCCTGATCACCGGCGCCGGACCGATCGGCCTGATGGCCGCCGCCGTGGCCCGCCACGCGGGCGCCCGCAACGTCGTCATCACCGACGTCAGCGAGGAGCGCCTGGAACTGGCCCGCAAGATCGGCGTCAGCCTCGCCCTCAACGTCGCGGGCTCGACCATCGCCGACGGACAGCGCACCCTCGGCCTGCGCGAGGGCTTCGACATCGGCCTGGAGATGTCCGGCCGCCCCGAGGCCATGCGCGACATGATCGCCAACATGACCCACGGCGGACGGATCGCCATGCTGGGTCTGCCGTCCGCGGAGTTCCCGGTCGACTGGGCCCGGATCGTCACCTCCATGATCACGATCAAGGGCATCTACGGCCGGGAGATGTTCGAGACCTGGTACGCGATGTCGGTCCTCCTGGAGAGCGGCCTCGACCTCATGCCCGTGATCACCGGCCGCTACGGCTTCCGGGACTACGAGGCGGCGTTCGACGACGCGGCAGGCGGCCGCGGCGGCAAGGTCATTCTCGACTGGACCCTCTGAGGACTTAAGGAACTGATGATGTTCGACTCCGTCCGTGACGACCTGCGCACCACCCTCGACGAGATCCGCGCCGCCGGGCTGCACAAGCCCGAGCGGGTCATCGGCACCCCGCAGTCCGCGACCGTGAACGTCACCGCGGGCGGCCGCCCCGGTGAGGTCCTCAACTTCTGCGCGAACAACTACCTCGGCCTGGCCGACCACCCCGAGGTCGTCGCCGCCGCCCACGCGGCGCTCGACCGCTGGGGCTACGGCATGGCCTCCGTGCGCTTCATCTGCGGTACGCAGGAGGTGCACAAGGAGCTGGAGGCGCGGCTGTCCGCGTTCCTCGGCCAGGAGGACACGATCCTCTACTCCTCCTGCTTCGACGCCAACGGCGGTGTCTTCGAGACCCTCCTCGGCGCCGAGGACGCGGTCATCTCCGACGCCCTCAACCACGCCTCGATCATCGACGGCATCCGGCTGTCCAAGGCGCGCCGCTTCCGGTACGCCAACCGCGACATGGCCGATCTGGAGGCCCAGCTCAAGGAGGCCTCCGGCGCGCGCCGGAGGCTGATCGTCACCGACGGCGTCTTCTCGATGGACGGCTATCTCGCCCCGCTCCAGGAGATCTGCGACCTCGCCGACCGCTACGACGCGATGGTCATGGTCGACGACTCGCACGCCGTGGGCTTCGTCGGTCCCGGCGGCCGGGGCACCCCCGAGCTGCACGGGGTCATGGACCGCGTCGACATCATCACCGGCACCCTGGGCAAGGCCCTCGGCGGCGCCTCCGGCGGCTACGTCGCCGCCCGCGCCGAGATCGTCGCCCTGCTGCGCCAGCGGTCCCGCCCGTACCTCTTCTCGAACACGCTCGCCCCGGTGATCGCCGCGGCCTCCCTGAAGGTCATCGACCTGCTGGAGTCCGCCGACGACCTGCGCGTCCGGCTCGCGGAGAACACCGCGCTGTTCCGCTCCCGGATGACCGAGGAGGGCTTCGACATCCTCCCCGGCGACCACGCGATCGCCCCCGTCATGATCGGCGACGCCTCCGTCGCCGGCCGGATGGCGGAGCTGCTCCTGGAGCGCGGCGTGTACGTGATCGGCTTCTCGTACCCGGTCGTCCCTCAGGGGCAGGCCCGTATCCGTGTCCAGCTGTCCGCGGGGCACTCCACCGAGGACGTGAACCGGGCCGTGGACGCCTTCGTGGCCGCGCGGGCCGAACTCGACGCCTGAGGGCGGACGCGCCCCCGAGCCGGGGGCGCACACCGGTCCGATGGCCGGAAAGGGCGTGTGACCTGAGAGAATCGGTCGCATGATCGAAGCGCGGCGGCTCCACATCCTCCGTGCGGTGGCCGACCACCGCACGGTGACGGCGGCGGCCGCCGCGCTGTATCTCACGCCCTCGGCGGTCTCGCAGCAGCTGACCGCCCTGGAGCAGGAGACGGGCCACCGGCTCGTCGAGCGCGGCGCCAAGGGCGTACGGCTGACCCCCGCCGGCGAGATCCTGCTCGGTCACACCAACGCCGTGCTGGCTCAACTGGAGCGCGCCGAGGCCGAGTTGGCGGCATACAGCTCGGGCTCCGCCGGTACGGTCACCGTGGCCTCCTTCGCGACCGGCATCGGCCTGGTCGTGGCCCCCGCCCTGGCCCGCCTCGCCGTCACCTCGCCCGGCATCCTCGTCCGCGTCCAGGACGCCGAGGGCGACGCCAGCCTGCCGATGGTGCTCGACCGGCAGGTCGACATCGCGGTGGCCGTCGAGTACCGCGGCGCCCCGGACGCCGACGACCCGCGCCTGACGCACGTCCCGCTCTACGCCGAACCCTTCGACGCGGTCGTCCCCGTCACCCACCGGCTGGCCGACGCCGAGGAGGTGCCCCTCGCCGAGCTGGCCAAGGACCCCTGGATCGGCCCGTACCCCGGCAACCCCTGCCACGACGTGGTCGTCCTGGCCTGCGAGAACGCCGGGTTCCAGCCGAGGCTCGAACACTCCTCCGACGACTTCCGCGCCGTCGTCGCCCTGGCCTCCGCCGACGCGGGCGTGGCGCTCGTCCCCCGCTCCGCCCTGCGCGGCATGGAGCTCACGGGCGTCGTCGTGCGCCCCGTGGACGGGGTCGCCCCCACCCGTCGCGTCTTCGCCGCCGTACGCCGCGGCGCCGAGGGCCATCCGCTGATCCGCCCCGTCCTGGAGGCGCTGACGCGAGCGGCGACGGTCGACTGACCCCGTCGACCGCTTCCCGCATGTGGGATAGCATCCCGGATATGGGAAACGAAGGCGATGCCGCCGCCGTCGACGTCCGGCTCGGGGCGCGACTGGCCGAGCTGAGGGCCGAACGGGGCTGGACCCTGGGCGAGCTGGCGGAGCGCAGCGGGATCAGCAGGTCGACCCTCTCCCGTGCGGAGCGCGCCGAGATCAGCCCCACGGCCTCCCTCCTGAACCGCCTCTGCCATGTGTACGGGCGCACCATGTCGCACCTGCTCAGCGAGGTCGAACGGGAATCGGCGCTCCTGGTCCGCGCCGCCGACCAGAGGGTCTGGACGGACCAGGCCTCCGGATTCGTCCGGCGCTCGGTGTCGCCACCGCACTCGGGGCTGAGGGGCGAACTGGTCGAGGGACGGCTCGCGGCCGACGCGGACATCGCGTACGACAGGCCTCCCGTGCCCGGCCTGGAGCAGCACATCTGGGTCCTCGACGGACGGCTCGACGTGACCGCGCAGGACACCGAGCACCACCTCGGCGCCGGTGACTGCCTCCGGCTGCGCGTCTGGGGGCCGACACGCTTTCGCTGCCCCGGCCCCGAGGACGCGCGGTACGCGCTGGCGGTGGTGCTGCCGTGATCACCGTCGCACGCCTCACCGCGGCCGAACTCCGTGACGAAGCCGATGAGTTGGCGGTCCTGCTCACCGACACCGTGGACGGCGGCGCCTCGGTCGGATTCCTCGCGCCGCTCGGTCGCGCGGAGGCCGTCGCCTGGTGGCGCGAGCGCGCGGACGCGGTCTCGGCCGGGCACCACGCGGTCTGGGCGGCCCACGTCGGCGGCCGGCTGCTCGGCACCGTCGCCCTCGCCTTCCCGGGCAAGTCCAACAGCCGCCATCGCGCCGAACTCGTCAAGCTGATGGTCCACCGGGACGGCCGCGGTCAGGGTGTGGGCCGGACGCTCCTGGCGACCGCGGAGACGGCGGCGGCGGCCGAGGGCATCACCCTGCTCCATCTCGACACCGAGACCGGAAGCCCCGCCGAGTCGCTGTACCTGTCGGCGGGCTGGACCCGGCTCGGGGCGATACCGGACTACGCGGCGACGCCGTCGGGCGAACTCCATCCGACGACCATCTTCTACAAGCGGCTGGGAGCGCCCGCCGACGGCGCCTGACGGGCTCCGGACCCCGGCGGGGCACCGGCCCGTCACCTCGTGGAGCGGGACCGCCGGTTCTGGGGTGGCGCCGCCCGGTCCACCGCTGACGTCGTGCTTCACCGCGTCGATGTCAGTGGCACTGACTACCGTGCGTCTCATGCCGGATGCAGACGACGTACGCCGTATCGCCCTTTCCCTGCCGGACACGACGGAGAAGACCGCCTGGAGCATGCCCACGTTCAGGGTCGCGGGAAAGATGTTCGCCACCCTGCCCGAGGCGGAGACCTCCATCGCCGTGCGCTGTCCGAAGGAGGAGCGCGACGAACTGGTCCTGGCCGAGCCGGGGAAGTTCTGGATCGCCGGCCACGAGGCCGGCTTCGCCTGGGTCCGGGCCAGGCTCGACGCCCTGGAGGACGACGACGAACTCCACGCCATCCTCGCCGACTCCTGGCGCCAGGCGGCCCCGCCCCGACTCATCGACGCCCACCCCGAGTTGGGCCTGCCGTCCGCCGACTGAAACGGCCTCTGCGCCCGCGGTGCCCCGTGGCATGATCCGAATCGGGAGTGATCCGCCGACGGACGCGATCCGGAATCGGGAACGAAGTGCGGGACGGGCGGCTTCGTGGGGGAGCCGTCGGGCCAGGGGGAGGGGCACGGGCGGGATGGCCATGACGTCATCGGGCGAGGAGCCGCGGAACGGGAAGCGGTCCGGAGCGACGGGCTCGGACGGAGGCTCGGCCGCGGGCTCGCTCCGGTCCCGGGCCGGGGCCACCGGCCTCCTCGGCGACCGGCGGCCCCGGCCCGTCTGGTCGCGGGACTTCGCCCTGTTCTTCGTCGCGCGGGCCCTCGCCCGGCTCGGCGAGACCATGCTGCCCGTCGCGCTCGCCGCGGGACTGCTGCGGTACGGATACGGAGTCGGCGCCGTCGGCCTCGCCATGGCCGCCTCGGCCGCCCCCTTCGCCGGACTGGTGATCTTCGGCGGAGTGATCGCCGACCGGTTCAGCACCCGAAGACTGATGATCGGCGCCGACCTCGTGCGGCTCGTGGCCCAGTCGATCGCCGCCGCCCTCTTCTTCGCCGGCCATGTGGTCCTCTGGCAGGTCTGTGTGATCGGCGCGGTCAACGGCGTGGCCGGCGCCGTCTTCCAGCCCGGCGTCGCCAGCACCGTTCCACGTCTGGCCTCCGACATCCAGGGAGCCAACGGCGCCATCCGGATCGCCGAGTCCGCCGCCCAGCTCGCCGGCCCCGCCCTGGCGGGTCTGCTGGTCGCGTTCGCCTCCGCCGGAGGGGTCTTCGTGGCCCACGCCGGCACCTTCGCACTGAGCGCCCTGTGCCTGCTGCTGCTCCGCCTGCCCGCGGCCGCCCCCGCGAGCAGGACCCACGGCGGCGGCTTCAGGGCCGACCTCGCCGAAGGATGGCGGGAGTTCAGATCCCGTACGTGGATGTGGGCCGTCATCGTCATCTGGTGCGTCTACATGATCTCCGTCTGGGGTCCGACCGTCCCCCTGGTGGCCACCGAGGTGGTGCGCGCGCACGGCCCGCGCGCCTACGGCCTGATCAACTCCGCCCTCGGCGCGGGCACGGTCGTCGGCGGGCTTATCGCCCTGCGCCTGCGTCCGCGCCGCATGCTGCGCGCCGGTTCCCTCGCCCTCCTGGCCTTCGCCTGCTTCCCCGCGTCCGTAGGGGCGGGGTTCGGCGTGGCGGCCGTCTCGGCGTGCGCGATGATCGCCGGAGCGGGCACCTCGTTCTGGGGCGTGATGTGGGCGACCAGTGTGCAGACGCAGGTCGCCCCCGACGTCCTCAACCGCATCCACGCCTACGACGTCGCGGGCTCCCTGGCGATGATGCCCGTCGGTCAGGCGCTCGCGGGGCCCGCCGCCGCGGCCCTCGGCGCCGACAACGTCCTGCTCGTGGCGGGCGTCATGTCCCTCGTCGTCTGTGCGGCCCTGCTCTCGGTGCCCGCGGTGCGAGGCCTGGTACGGGTCGACGGCCCCGCGCCCCGGTCGCCGGACACCACCGCCGCACCGCGCGAAGGGGCCCTCCGGCCGCCCGGCCCGCACAAAACGGGTGCGCGACCACCGGCGTGAGTGCGGTATTGTTTCCGTGCACGTCCAGCCAGGGGAAATCCCAGGTCAGACGGGTATCGGGACGTGGCGCAGCTTGGTAGCGCACTTGACTGGGGGTCAAGGGGTCGCAGGTTCAAATCCTGTCGTCCCGACTGGAGACAGTCGTGAAAGAGGGCCGGTTTCGGAGGTGTCCGAAACCGGCCCTCGATCATTTTTGGGGACCAGTTGGGGACCGGCGTACTTGACCGAGGTCAGCGGGTCACGACGATCGGGCTCGGCTGAGGCGGGGTTGCCCTCGATCTGGACTACCTTGTCGTCCTTGACGTAGATCTGCTGGCCGCAGCCGACCGTGCAGTAGGGGCAGACCGACTGCACCACCCGCTCGGCGGTGTCGGTGTGGGGCCTCAGCCGCTTCGTGCGGGGTGACACGGCGGCGCTGCCACGCTCCCCAGCAGGTTGGGGCCGGTGAGCGACGGTAGACGGGCCACTCGGCGATCCACGTTCGCACACCCATCGTGACTTCCCTTCCGGCGCCGGTTTCGCGGCGGTCGCGGGCCTCGCTGCCCCCGCGTCACCCGCCCGAGCGCCCGCGGAGCGCGAGGGTGTCAGTCCGTCGGCTCGTCCGGCACCGGGTGCTCGGGGCGGGGGCCGCCGGAGTGCGGGGCACCCCTGGGGCTGGTGCCCGCCTCGTCCGTGTCGGGGACCTCTGTGCCGGGCTTCTCCGAGTCCCCGGCTTCGCCTTCCGCGCGGCTGGGCTCCGCGCCGGTCCGGTGGCTCTGGGCCAACTGTCCGGGTTCGCCGACGACGTCCAAGGGGTCTTCGCCGGGTGCGGCCTGCTGATCGGGCAGGTCCTTCGGGATGGGCTTCGGCATCGGCCCCTCACCGGTCCCGGGGCCTTGCGGGCGGGGCTCGCTCACGACGTCCTCATTTCCTCGCGCGGGTGTGGTGTGACACGCAAGTACCCCTCTCGTTCGTGATGATGCAGGTGATCGCCGGACCGTCCCGCGTCCGGCCGGCACCGCCGGTTCGCGGGGGAACCACCCCACCCCGTTTCCCACGGGACACGCCGTCCGGCGCGGTGCATGCCCGCCGCCCCGCACGGCACTGGAGGAGCCGGGCTCACGCACCACGACCACGACCCAAGTGGCGACCTCATGCTCCTGGCCTCGCACGTCCAGGACCGAATGCGGCCATTCGCCCCGACCACGCCCCCACCTCGAGCCGTACCGGCATGCGCGGACGAAGCCCGCCGACGCCTTGACGCGGTACCTGGCCACACCTGCATCAGCGAGATCGGGCATGCCCGGGACCTGGCACGCTCGATCGAGGCTCTGTGCTGCCACGCCGTGAACGCCACATCATCGGGAGCGGATGTCTCCTTGCTCGGTAACCCGACAAGCGTTCGAAGTAGCCCATGAGTCCCTCGGCGGAGGCGCTTGGCAGGTAGCGGCCTCTTCTACCGTCGCTCGCACTTTCAGGATGGTGTCGATTCCGGTGATCTCCAGGAGTCGCTGTACCTGTGGTGTGGGCGCGGCCACGCGTAGATCGGTCGTTTGGCGTGTGAGGACCAGCAGATTCAGAAATGCCGAGCTTGCGAAGGTAATGCTGGAGGCCTCCAGGACTACCCTCGGATCCTCCCGAGCCGCGATGCCCAGCGCGTCTGCCAGCGGCTTGATCGAGGCCATGTCATAGGAGCCGCTTGCGATGAGGACCCGGCAGATGAGGACCCGGCAGCCGTGGCATTCGTACTGAACCACCACAGCCTCGTCCGGAGCTCGTAGATCGGCCTGCCTGGGCGGCTGCTCACTGCGCTCACCGGCGTCCACCGTGCGCCTTGGTGCGATGACCTCGCCCAGAGTCGCCTTGGGGTCCCTCATGTGACACTCCCTGCGGGAACGCGTCAGTGATTACGTGAAAAATATGTCATGTGGCGCCGCGCGGTGGCCGCTCCGTTCTGGGAGGCGTTGGGAGAGGCGGCCGCGAGCGCCTGCGGCAGCGTGGGGTAGCAGGGGATGATCGTGTCGAGGCCGACGATCTCGACAACCCGCTGGACCGGCGCGCTCAGGGCCGCCGTCCTGAGTCCGCCGTCAGCGGCAGCAGCATCAACCTCGGGGCGGGCGTGCACGGTACCGGAGGGGTACTGGCAGGGGGATTCGAGAACGGGCCGTTATGGATAACTCACCCGCAGGCGTTGATAGGGATGACGGATTGCCCGAGTGTGACCTGCCTCTGGAGGCGTCGCTCACCCTGGACAGCGACGGGGTCCGGGTTTCCCACGCCCGTCAGCTGGCAACCGCTTTCCTGGACAAGGTGAGGGGGCGCGTCGGGATCCCGGTGGCGGGGGACACGGTGGAGATCGCCCAGCTGATCGTCAGTGAACTCGTCACCAACGCTCGCAAGTACGCCCCCGGGCCGGCCCTGCTGCACCTGCGCGTAGTGACAGGCGCCGTGCTGCGGGTCGAACTCTGGGACAGCAGCCCGGTCATGCCGTCCGCCAAGGCGCAGGATCCCGGACGCATCGGCCGGCACGGCCTGGAGATCGTCGCCCCCCTCGCCCGCACCGTGACCGTGGAGGAGACTCCGGTCGGAAAGCGCATCACGGCCGACATCCCCCTCACCACCGCGTAGCACCACAGCTCAGGTCCTGGTCTGGCCCGCTGTGCCGTCCTGCCCCGCCCACTGCTCCGACGTGGTGATCCGGGCCTCTCCTCCTCCCTGCCGGCTTGCCCTGCGACCTGAGGGCAGGACATCTGCTGAAAGGGACGACCATCCGGCGGAGACGCGGTGAGTTCCAGGCCGACGAGCCGGAGCGAGCCGCCACGGAGCCATTGGAAGCGCGCGTGGGGGAGTTGCTGAACAGGAACGCCCAGGTGCAGCAGGCCATCCACTCACACGCCGTAGTCGACCAGGCCGTCGGAGTCGTCCTCGCTGTCGGGCGCCTGACGCCGGATCAGGCATGGGACGTTCTGTATTGAAGTCTCCCAGCGGACGAACACCAGGCTCCGTCACCTATCGGAACTGATCATCGAATGGGCCCGCACTGGTCAGCTGTCCGCCGACATCCGATGTCCGCCGACATCCGAACTGAGCTGAATCAGCAGCTCAGTTCGGCGCCCAGTCTCCCCAACCACCCGCGGCAGCCGGTTGACACGGGTGGGCGGCAGGTGCCGCGGAGAAGGGACGGCGGCCGTCGAGCTGGAATCGTGCGGTCGGCTATCAGCTCGAGACCGGCTGGGCTGTTCGGCCTCTGCCGCCTTGGCATCCGGCCCGGAAAGGCGGGGCAGACCCTCGCACCCTCCGCGGCGCAGCACGTGAGATGGGACCGATAGGGGCAGGTGCACGATCCCAACACCCGCCGGTCCGAGCATGACGACGAGCACGCTGTTACGGCGTTCGATGAACTGCTCCTGGCGGTGGACGAAGCTGAGGCGAGTGTGATGGATGACAGGGAACACTTGGGCAAGGACCGGGAGGCGGCGGACCCACTGACTCGGAATGAGGGCGCTCGGGAAGGGGCCCCCAGCGTCGGACTTGAACAGTTGTCGCTTCTCTTTGCACGGGCGTCCCTCTGCGTGCCTCATCGCCCGGCTCAGCGAGAAGCAGAGACTCCGTAGGCGAAGACGGTGAGAAGCGACCGCGATGTCAGCGACCGGGTGGTGGGAAGACGAGGGCCGTCGTCGGCGACAGCTACAGCAGCTTGATGACAAGGGGAGGGCCCAGGCCAGCCTGGCCTGGGCCCTCCGGTCGCGCGCCTTCGAAGGGTGAAGACGAATCCTGCGCGCGACGTCTTGACAGTAAAGCCGAGGCGACACCTGGCCGATCGCTATTGGACACCCGGTCAGGTGCGTCGGGACCCGCCACCGATCCCGACGCATGATGCCTCTCCGCCGAGGGCCGTCAGCCCGGCCTGCCCGCTTCATCACCGTCGTAGTCGGTTTCGATGCGCTCCTTGCGCACGGTACCCGTGACGGTCTCCTCCTCGACTACCTCGTCTGTGACGAGGCGGACGCGCTCCACCGGTTCCACCCTGGTCTCCACCACAGGCCGTTCTGCGTGCAGAGTGACCTCGTGTTCCTCCTCCGAGATCTCGGAGCCTGACAGTGAGTCATCGATGTTCGCCTCGGTGATGGGCTCGCGCACCACGCGGACCTCTTCATGGCGAACAGGAATGGTCTGCTGCTGTTCCTCGGTGACCACATATTTGCGCAGCCGCGCACGGCCGGTCGTCTGGCGTTCTGTCCCGACGTGCATCTCCTCTTCGGAGCGTGTCATCGCGTCATCACCAGGCGGCCCGGCCCGCATCGTGCCGCCCATCCCTGCGTCGGCAGTGGGGCGGGCCGATTCGCGGCCTGTGCTGGCCCACCCGGCCTGCCCAGGGTCGTTGGCCTGCTGCCAGGCCTCGTCCCAGGCGATGCCGTAGTGCTCGTACAGACGGTGTTCCTCGTCCTCTGACAGGTGCCCGCCACCGTCTACGTCGACGTTGGGAGCGTCCTTGATGCGGTCCTTGGACACGGACACCTCAAGGTGGTCCTCGACGATGTGCGCGTCTCGCATGGGGACAAACGATTCGCTGTTGCCAAACATGCCCGTCTTGACCGTGACCCACTCCGGCTGGCCGGTCGCATCGTCGTAGAAGACGTTCTTCGCGTCGCCGACCTTGCTTCCATCCGTGTCGTACACCGGGTGCTCCAGCACGGCGGGTATCTGCTCTCGGGTGATCATCGCTGCTCCTGCTCCTTGTTGAGGTTACAGACCGGGTTTCCATCCCAATGGGTAGAAAACGCGTAAATTACCTTTTGTTCTTCCGGTGGTGCTACTGCGAGGCCCAGACTCGGTAACGGCGAGCTCGCCGCACGCCAGATCTCGTACGGGACTCCATGTATCGCCGAGCGGCGGAGAAGATGGCCAGGGCGCGCTCCACGGCGTGGACGTGACCTTGGCAGCCAGGTTCTCCACCGCTTCGCTGGCCTTGCGGCGGTCGGGTACTTCGCAGGGGGTGGCCTTTTGCGGGATGTGCCCGTGCGGCTGGTGGCATTGATGCGGCAGGGCGGCCAGGCCCGGTTGCGCTTGCCCGGCGGGCAGGAGCGCAGGATCCGCCCGGACGTCAGACCCCGCTTGGACAGTCAGGGCCACCTGATGGTGCCGTTCATCGGCGAGGGGCCAGTTCCGACAGGTCCGCCGTGTGACCGCGAGCAGCGGTGTGCGGTCCCGGCACGGGATAAGCCAGGTCGCGTGAGCGGCGTGATCTTTGGGCCGGCGTGCGCATCAACCGGCGTGCGCATCAATGAGGGTTGCCGGGGCTGTATCCGTATGGCGCGGGTTGAGCACCCTGCAGTCGATGGAAGCAGCTGACCAGGCGTCGACGACGGCTCCCGGTCGCCTCGCGCGTGCGAACGGTTGAGGCAGCACCCGACCGTGAAGGCAGCATCCGGGCTACGGGCTACGGGCTACGGGCAGCGGGCTACGGACGAGGCGTCCGGGCGTTTGATACCCCACATGTATCCATCCCGTGGACCACTGCTCAACGCCGTGAGCTGGGGTACTCGGCGCGCATGGCAAAATTCAGTCTTCCAAGACAAAAAGAGCAAAAAGATGTCGATGTGCCGACGCCTGAGGAGGCCGGGCCCGGGCCCGAGGTGGAGGAGCGGGCGCCGGATGCGCCGACGCAGCTGCCCCGGCGGGCGTGGGGGAAGGCGTTCACCGGGAGTCTGCGGGAGTTCAAGAAGGACGAGTTGGCAGACCGGGCGGCCGCGCTGACGTACTACAGCGTGCTCGCCCTGTTCCCCGCCCTGCTGGTCCTGGTCTCCCTGCTGGGCATCGCCGGCAGATCGACCACGGACAAGGTCCTGGACAACCTCAAGCAGCTCACCCCCGGCTCGGCCCGCGACATCATCACCGGCGCGGTGGAACAGTTGCAGGGCAACGCCGGCATCGGCTCCATCGTGGCGATCGTCGGCCTGGTGGTGGCGGTGTGGTCGGCTTCCGGGTACGTCGCGGCGTTCATCCGCGCCGCGAACGCCATCTACGACATGCCCGAGGGACGTCCGGTGTGGAAGGTCCTGCCGGTGCGCGTGGGTGTGACGGTTGTCCTGATGATTCTGGCGGTGGTCAGTGCGCTGATCGTGGTCTTCACCGGGGGCGTGGCCCGTCAGGTCGGCACGGCGCTCGGCGTCGGGGACACCGCGCTGACCGTGTGGTCGATCGCCAAGTGGCCGGTCCTGGTCGTACTCGTCACCATCATGATCGCGATCCTGTACTGGGCGAGCCCGAATGCGAAGGTGAAGGGCTTCAAGTGGATCACTCCGGGCAGCTTCCTGGCTCTGGTGATCTGGATGATCGCCTCCGCCGGATTCGCGTTCTACGTGGCCAACTTCGCCTCGTACAACAAGACCTACGGCACCATGGCCGGCGTCGTCGTCTTCCTGGTGTGGCTGTGGATCAGCAACCTGGCCATCCTTTTGGGCCTGGAGTTCGACGCCGAGGCGGTACGCCAGCGGGCCATCGCCGGCGGCATGCCGCCCGAGACCGAGCCCTACACCCAGCCCCGCGACACCCGGAAATGGGACGAGGAAGACCTACGCCGCCTCCACGAAGGCGAAGAGTGACAGACCAGACGCCTGACCCGTATGCAACTGCTCATCTGTGGATACCTGCAACCCATGAGACTGGCGACGGGTTGAGCGAAGCGGATCGGCATCTGGCGCAACAGGCTGGCTCCCGCATCCCGTCCGCCATTGGCCGGCTGTCGGCGGCGGCTGAGAGCAACAATTCGTGGTGTGGCGCGGCGGTCGTGATGTCCGTGTTCGGCGGTCGGCGCGGACGGACGGCCGCAGTCTCGGGGCTTGCGGCATTCGCCTTGACCCTGGCCGTCGAACGGGTGCAGTCGGGATCCGAGTACCCCGTGGATGTCACCGCCGGTGCCGTGGTCGGCCTGGGCAGCGCCTGGCTCATCTTGCGCATGTCCCGCCTGCTGCGGAATTGGTTGCAGTAGCCACGCACCGATTCCGAGCACATCCGCTGATTCGCGGCAGACCGTTTCTCCTGAACTGCGATGTTCGGGGTACTCGGGCACTCATCGGACGGTCGGGGTCAGTGAGCACGATCCGGCCGACAAGGACAAAACAGAGCAAGGATGATCACGTGTCGAGTACACAACCGCAAGGCACCGGCTCATCCCGGCTGACGAACGGCGTGGGGCACGAGCCGGTGGGCGAGCTGGTGCAGCAGGCCTCGCAGCAGCTGACCGAACTGGTGCGCGGCGAGATGAAGCTGGCGCAGGCGGAGATGACGGAGAAGGGCAAGCGCTACGGCAAGAGCGGCGGACTCTTCGGCGGTGCCTCACTGGCCGGCTTCCTGATGCTGCAGGCACTGGTCGCCGCCGTGATCGCAGCCCTGGCCCTGGTGCTGCCGGTGTGGGCCGCGGCCCTCATCGTCACCGCCGTTCTCGGTGTGATCGCCGCCTTCCTGGCCTTGAGCGGGAAGAAGCAGATCGGCAAGGCCGCCCCTCCCATGCCCCAGAGCACGATCGAGAACGTCAAGGCCGATGTGGCCGAGATCAAGAGGAGCGCACACCGATGACCCAGATGCCCGCCGACCGGCAGAGCGCCCCCAGCCCCGACCAGCTTCGTGAACAGATCGAGCACACCCGCCACGACCTCGGGGTGACCGTCCAGGCCCTCGCGGACAAGACCGACGTCAAGGCCCGCGCCCGCCAAAGGGCCGGCGAACTGAAGGAGCAGGCGGTCGTCAAGGCCGACGAGCTCAAGGCTCACGCCGCGAAGGCCACCTCCCAGGTCCGGGCCAAGCTGCCCGACCCGGTCAACGACAAGGCCGCCCAGGCGGCCGGACAGGTCCGCGCCACGACGGCTCGGGCCGGACGGATGTGGGAGGAGAAGGCACCCGAACCCCTGCGGCAGAAGACGGCCCGGTCCGCGCAGCTGGCGCGGGACCATCGCACCGTGCTGCTGGTCGCCGCCGCTGGCATCACCGCGATCTGGCTGATAAGCCGCCGTAAGAAGGACTGAACAGATGAAAGCCTCGAAGATCGCCTACAAACCAGTCGGGCTCGCCCTGGGAGCCATCACCGGCATGATCGCCGGGGCCGCCTTCAAACAGGCATGGAAAGTGCTCGGCCACGACAAAGACGCACCCGACGCCACAGACGAGGACCGCAACTGGGGCGAAATCCTTCTGGCCGCCACCCTCCAGGGCGCCATCTTCGCCGCAGTCAAAGCCGCCGTCGACCGCGCAGGCGCCACCACCACACGCCACCTGACCGGAACCTGGCCCGGCTGACGGCCTCGGCCTGGTAGCCGCGGAGCCCAGTGTTTATGAGCCGCCGTGCGGACCCGGGTGCGCGTCCGGGGCCCGAGTCTTGGCCGGATCGGGCCCTTTGCCATGTCCAGCCACGCCGCCTGCCATCATGGGCGTCGGCCGTTGTACGCAGTTGGGGGTTGCCAGGGACGGACGGTGACGTTGTTCCTACGAGCAACATCCAAGCCTGACAGCCCTTCAGGACTTGCCCGTTACTCCATTTCAGTCATCCACCTCGAAACGGTTCACAGCGAGAAAAGACCCGACTGCCGGAAACGGACCCGCTCTCCGCGGGGAGCCGGGCACGACGGAGTCTGCGCTTCACGAGTGCGGGTACTCGGCCGCCATGAACGACGGCTACTGGAGTATCGCGCTCTCGAACGCCGTGTTCGACACGCTCGCTGGCCTGCTGAGCGGACTCGTCATCGCCGGAGCCCTGGTGTGGGCGGTAGGGCCAGACATCCGGGTCGAGCGGGTTGTTCGGCAGCGGGGGTTCCGGCTGCTGCCCAGCCGCCCGGACCGCCTTCACCTCCCCGGCCGCCCCAACCGTCTGGGCCTTCCGCACACCAAGGAGCGCTCGGAGCGCCGACCGGCTTTCGTCGCGGAGCGCACGTCTGCGGGTGCCTGATCCGGGTACTCGGGGCTCCTCCCCCGAGCGAGGTGATGAAAGTGGTATCGACTCCACGCCGGTCGGATCTGGCCGGCCTGTCCGCACTGGTGACGGGCGGATCCAGGGGCCTGGGGCTGCTGCTGTCCGCACGGCTGGCCCAGCGCGGCTGCCTGGTCACGATGGCGGCCCGCGACGAGGACGAACTGCGACGCGGCGCCGAATGGGCCGAGGAAAGGACCGGCAAGAAGTTCTCCACCGCGGTGTGTGACGTCCGTGACCGGCATGCCGTGGCGTCGGTGGTCCGGCAGGCGGATGCCCGGCACGGCGGGCTCGACATCGTCGTCGCCAACGCCGGTGTCATCCAGGTGGCTCCGGTGGCGTCGCTCGACAGCGGGGCCTTCGAGGACGCCATGGACACCATCTTCGGCGGCGCCGTGAACACGGCCGTGGCGGCACTCCCCTCCCTGCGCGCGAGCGAGGCGGGAGGCCGACTGTGCCTCATCGGCTCGGTCGGCGGACTGCTCGCCGTTCCGCATCTGCTGCCGTACTCGTGCGCCAAGGCCGCCGTCGGCGCGCTGGGCGAAGGACTGCGGGCCGAGACGACCGGAGACAACCTCAGCGTCACGACCGTCCATCCCGGGCTGATGCGCACCGGCTCTCATCTTCAGGCCGAGTTCGGCGGACGCTCCTCCCGGGAGTTCGCCTGGTTCTCGGCTCTCTCGGGGACACCCGTCCTCTCGATGGACGCTGACCGTGCGGCAGAACGCATCGTACGGGCGCTGGAGAAGCGCAGGACCCGCCTGGTGCTCACTCCCGCCGCGCGTGCCGCTGCGGTTGCGCACGGCGTGGCGCCGGCCACGGTCACCCGGCTCAGCGGCCTCGCCGCGCGGCTCCTGCCCGCTCCCCCGGCGGCGCACGGCGGCGCCGGCGCGGCGGGGCACGGCATCGAGCAGGGCCACGACATCGATCGGACCGCCCCCACCTGGACGGAGAAGGTACGCAGGCTGGGCAGTGGCCTCAACGACCGGGCCGCCGACCGCTACAACCAGCACATTCCGGGCCCGCCGACCAGCGCCTGACCGACGCGGCGGCCGAGACCCGCGACAGAAGGAGCTCTCATGCGCGCACTGACCTGGCACGGCAAGAGGGACGTCCGTGTGGAGATCGTGCCGGACCCGCGGATCGAGAAGGCCGACGATGTGATCGTACGGATCACGTCGAGCGGCATCTGTGGGTCCGACCTTCATCTCTACGAGTTGTTCGGTCCCTATCTGGACCCCGGGGACATCCTGGGGCACGAGCCCATGGGCGTGGTCGAGTATGCCGGGTCCGAGGTTCACGCCCTGAAGCCGGGCGACCGCGTCGTGATCCCGTTCAACGTCTCGTGCCGCGACTGCCACATGTGCGACCGCGGGCTGCACTCGCAGTGCGAGACCACACAGGTCCGTGAACGCGGCACCGGTGCCTCGCTCTTCGGGTACACCAAGCTCTACGGTCAGGTCCCGGGCGGCCAGGCAGAACTGCTGCGGGTCCCGTTCGGCAACAGGTTGCCCATCAAGGTCCCGGACGGGCCACCGGACGACCGCTACGTCTATCTTTCCGACGTCCTGCCGACGGCCTGGCAGGCTGTCGAGTACGCCGACATCCCCGACGGCGGCACGGTGACCGTGCTCGGGCTCGGCCCGATCGGTGACATGGCGACCCGGATCGCACAGCACCGCGGGGCCGGCCTGGTCATCGGGATCGACCCGGTCGCCGACCGGCTCTCCCGCGCCTCCGCCCACGGTGTCACCTGCTTCGACGCCCGGCGCGAGGGCGCCGAACTGACTGATGCCGTAAACGAGTTGACCGAGGGTCGGGGCACCGACGCCGTCATCGACGCCGTCGGGATGGAAGCACACGGAGCACCGTTCGCGAAGGCCGCCCAGTGGGTCACCACCCTGCTTCCGGACAGTGTCGCGCAGCCGCTCATGGAGCGGGCCGGCGTGGACCGGCTGACCGCCCTGCACGCCGCCATAGAGCTCGTACGGCGTGGAGGCACGGTCTCCGTCTCCGGCGTGTACGGCGGCGCGGCGAGCCCCATGCCTCTGCTGACCATGTTCGACAAACAGATCCAGCTACGGATGGGCCAGGCCAACGTGTGGCGCTGGGTAGAGGACATCCTGCCCCTGCTGACCGACGCCGATCCGCTCGGCGTGGACTCCTTTAAGACCCACGACATGCCGCTGGAGGACGCCCCCAAGGCCTACGCGATGTTCCAGGCCAAGGAGGACGCCATGGTCAAGACGCTCCTCCACCCCTGACCCCGGAATCCACGCCTCGACCTGGATTCCACCCATTTCATACATACGTAACCGCACGAGTGACCGGGAGTTGCCTGATGGAAGAACGACACACCCCTGGCCAGAACCGAGGCGTGGGCGCGTGCAAGGCGTGTGGAAGCAGGCCGGCCGTCTCGTCCGAGGGTGGGACGATGCTGTGCGAGCACTGCTCCCGTCTGCTCGAACTGCCTGACCAGGCAGGGCTGGTGGACGACGACGGGGCCGGTGTCCGGCGTGATTTCGAGAACCGCGACGTCCGCCCGGAGGCCTGAAGGCACCGCGTACGCCGCGACATCCGCCCCGCGGCCACGAGAACAGCGCGGCTCGTCGGCCAGAAACCGTGAGACCGCTGAGTCTTCGGCGCCGAGCCGCACCTTCTTCAGGTGCAGGTCCTCGACATCGGGCAGGAACATTCCGGCCGCGACGCCCGTGGTCGGGTACCGCATGGGCTCGGTCGGCCGTTCGCGGGGCAGGACCTCGGGGATGCCCGGTGGGTGAGGGTGATCATTTCCGCGGCGATACAGCCGGAGGTCCGGGCGCGCTCGTGTTCCGGCCCGGTTCTGGCACCGGCCGCCCGGCGACCCCGTCCGCGGCCTCCGTCCGGCGGCCATGACTCGCACGCCGTAGACACAAGAGCTCGATGGCTAGGCGAAATGAGGATGGATCGGCCGGAGCAAGGAGGGAGGGGTGTGGCAGTGTCACGCGAGGCGTGCAGGGTGTCAGCCCGCGAGCTCCACACAAAGCCATATTTCAGAGGAATAGTCCGAATGGGGTGGGTTGGTCCGGGTACTCCGTCGAGAGGTCTAGTGAACGGAGCACATTGTGATCATCAAGAGGATGCATGACATGGGTATCCGCAGCGAACACGCGTACCTGGCCGCGATGGCATCCATAGGCCTCACCGTCGTCGCCTGGGCCGGCTCCTTGAAGATGGAGCCTGGCCTCGACATCGCCCGGGCCGACCGCTGGGGAATCTACGTCGGCGAATGGGCCCCGACTTTCTTCGGCCTTGGTCTGGCACTTTCCCAGTACGAGCAGCAAGAGGGCGCCACCGGCGCAGCTGCTAGCGAACCGCTGGCGCAGAGCATCGGCTGACTCGCGGGCGACCTGTCGCGCCCGGGTGAACGGCGTGCCGCTCGAACACGCATACGGGGTGCTGTATGTGTACCGCAGGCTTCGTGTGCTGATCGGAGTTGAACTCTGACCAAACGGTCTCCGGGCCGCGCGGCGCTGCAGTGCTGTGTCCGGGCCCTGCTGAACAGGGAGCTTGAGGACGGAGACATCAGTCTGGAGGAGTTCGAACGAGAAGAGGAACGGCTGCTCGACCGGCTGCACGCCGCGCAGACCTGTTCCACGTCGAAGGATCGAAGGTGACGAGGTCATGGATGACAAGGACAAGGTGGTTCTCGCTGCTGCGGTAGTGGGCGGCTATGTGCTGGGCCGTACGAAGAAGGGCCGGATGGCCTTGTCCATCGCGACCTATGTCGCGGGCCGGCGCTTCGGTCTTGAGCCTCGCCAGCTCGCCGCCGAAGGGATGCGGCGGCTGGGGGAGATCCCGCAGGTCGCCGAGTTGCAGGAGCAGTTGCGAGGGGAAGTGCTGGAGGCGGGCCGCAAGGCGATGACGGCCGCCGCCGGCCGGGGCATGAGCACGCTTGCGGGCAGCCTCAGCGAGCGTACGGCCCGGCTTCTGGAGAAGCCGGACGAAGAGGACGAGGACGAGAGCAAGGGCGAGGAGGACGAGGAGCAGGACGCGCCGGAGGGGGACGCGGAGAACGAGGAGGGGGAAGGGGAAGAGGAAGAAGAGCCCCAGGGCGAGTACGAGGATCAGGCCGAAGAAGGAGAAGAGGAAGAGGAACAACCGGAAGCCGAATATGAGGACGAGGAGGAAGCCGGAGAGGAGGAAGCAGAGGAAGAAGAACCAGAAGAGGAAGGGGAAGAAGAGCCGGAGGCGAAGCCGCGGAGGGGCCGCGGTTCACGACCGGATGGGTCGCGCAAGGCATCCGCGCCCGCAACAGGCAAGAAGGCCACTCCCGCCGGCGGAGACAAGCCTCGGGTGGCGAAGAAGTCGTCGGCGAAGAAGACCACAGCCAAGAAGACCGCTCCGGCCAAGAAGTCCGCTGCCTCGAAGACGACGTCATCGAAGCGGGCGGCGTCCAAGCGTGCCGGTCGTGGGAGGTAGGCAGCCATGGCCGAGAAGGAAACGGACAAGCCGGAAGAAGGCGCGTCGGGCATGGACAAGCTCCGTGGAGAGCTGTCCAAGTTCGTGTCCGCGCAGGT